>CADCRH010000039.1 GCA_902803805.1 uncultured Ruminococcus sp. | reverse complement strand
TCATTGAGCAAATAAGATACCCGATTCGACATATACGCTCTCGGTAAATTATGCAAAGCGAACAGACCTTCGCTGACTTTTTGCCTTTTAAAAAGTTTTGTCATTGTTCGTAAAATTTCTTCTATCAGCTTTTTCATTTTATCGGCAGGCTCTTTGGAATACAAACGGGTAACAGTCAGTTTGCCCAGATGAAATTTTTTGTTCTCTCCGGTATATTTGCCGCTGACCGCTATTCCCATAGCAATATTTTTCATATCTTCGTCGGTGACAGCATCCCGATACAATATATCGATCAGCCTGCTGCATAATTTCAGATCTCTTTTCAGTGTACCGCCGCTGTATTTTGTACCCAAGCCTTTATGATGTACAAAAATGATGTACAAAATTTCTGCAATCAATGCGTTCTTGTCGATGTTAATATTTTGCGGATTTTTTGAGTTTCCATATACTGTCTTCATAAAAATAACCCCATCTTAACTCAGATCATATGTTGAATACCCGAATTTTTGAATTTGCCGATTCAGACCAACAAATTGTTTCCGGATTTTCTGTTTTGAAAAGATTTTTTTCGTGTCAAAAATGATTCTAACAGGTTGATTGGCGGTAAAAAATTCAAAATATGGGGGAGAAGCGGTAATATCTCTTTCCGCAACACAGGTCGGACTGTGATACCGATTGCCGATACAATCCTCAAACAGAATCTTATCTCCGTTTTTCAATGTAATTCCGATTTTATTCACGGTTTCAATTTCAAAAAAATAAATCTCCCTGTTGTCCATCAAAAACACCCCGACAATCGATCATCAATATTTGATTTTTATTATAACATAAAGCAGACAAATCTTCTATGTTATTTTTCTTGCTGTTTCTGACTCTTTTGAATCTCAGAAAATTAAATAAAACTTTACAATATATATTGATTAACAAGTGAATTTTATTGTATAATATACTTATAATAGGGGGGAGAACTATGGAAAAGCTATTATATTTTGACTATTGTTCGCTTGTCATACAAGCAATTCTTCTTGTATGCCTGTTGATGAAAAATATGCTTAACGGAAAACGCGGACGAATTTATCTTGTTCTGCTTTCGTTTTCCGTATTTACTACCGGAATGGATATATTCGCCGTTTCGTTTGATAATTACGGTCCTGGCAATATTATCCCAAAATTGGTTTTTCATACTTTATATATCGTCTGTCACGGTATGACGGGTATGGTGTATCTGAATTATTTGTTTTCCCTTACCGATACCTGGTTTAAGGCGGAACGAAGCAAAAGCAAATTGATACAGATCTTTCTGCCTTCCATCTTTCTCTGTCTGCTGATGATTTCAAATATATTCAATCATAAAGTATTTTACTTTAACGAACACGATACTTACACAAGGGGAGATTGGTTTTTCTTATTATATATTGTAACGGCTTATTATGTGATATATATTTTTTACAAGGTATTCAAATACCGAGAGCTGATGGAAAAGGGCTGGGCGGCGTCAATGTACAGCTGTTTGGTAATAATGCTTACCGCAGTTATCATACAATACATTTATCCTTATGTGCTGGTTGAAATGTTTGCATCGGCGGTGGGACTGCTGTTTATCCTGATGATGGTTCAGCCCACAGAGGAAATTATCGACAGTGAAACGGAACTTAACAAGCTGACCGCCTATGCCGCAGACATCAAAAGAAGTCTGATCAACAAAAAGCCCGAAACCATCATTATGGTAAATATCGCAAACTATAATTCTATCAGCCGAATCCTGAACTATGATGATATGAGGCAGTTTAAAAAAAATATCGCTTCCAATATTCTTTCCTATCTGAAAGCAAACAAAATAAAAGCTGATGTTTATTATCTTGATAACGGAAAATATCGTATCCGCACCGAAGTGAACTATGATCGGTATGCCGAACAAATCGCCGAGTATGTTAACAACTATCTGAAACGTTTCTTTACATATAATGAAATTAAAATCAATGTCATTGCTTGTGTATGTATCGCGCATTGTCCGCTTGACATCAGCGATCTGGAATCGCTTCTTGCTTTCGGCAACGACTTGGATACCAAATACTATACGGGCGATATTTTGTATGCGTCACAAATTTTTAATCAAAGCAGATACAATATTTTGCGTGATATTGACCGCATTATTGAAACGGCTATCTCCGAAAACGGTTTTGAGGTCTATTATCAGCCGATCTACTCCGTTAAGAATCAAAAATTCACCTCTGCCGAAGCGCTGCTGAGAATGCGTGACAAACGGTATGGCTATATTTCTCCCGAAATTTTCATTCCCGCAGCGGAAAAAAGCGGTGCCATTCATAGGATCGGTCAATTTGTTATGGAAAGTGTCTGCCAATTTATCGCAAGCAAAGAATTTGATGAATTGGAACTGGAATATATCGAAATCAATCTTTCACCTGCCCAATGTATGGACAGCAATCTTTCCAATGACATTATGAAAACGCTGAACCATTTTAAAGTAAAGCCCGAAAAGATCAATCTGGAAATTACCGAAACAGCCGCCACCGACCTGCATAGTATGGTTTTTGACAATATTATGGCGCTGCATAAACACGGCATTTCTCTTTCTCTTGACGATTTCGGCACGGGATATTCCAATATGTACCGTGTTGCGTCCATACCCTTCAGAATCATCAAACTGGACAAATCCATCACGCATATTGACGAAAATCCCAATATGCTGATCGTGATTGAAAATGTTATTAAAATGATAAAAGCGATGGATATGAAAATTCTTGTCGAAGGAATCGAAACATCCTCACTGGTGCGTCAATTCTCGGAGATGGACTGCGAATACATACAAAGTTTTTATTACTCAAAGCCTCTTCCGTTGGAACAATTTATTGCATTTATCCAACGAAATCTGAACCATTCGGAAGTAAGAAGATAAAATCAACAATTTTTATAAAAAGGAGAATTAGTATCAAATTAAGAATTTTAGCGGCTGTCGCTGCCCTCGTATTCGTGCTGACAATGACCGCCTGCAACGAAACAATCAAAGAAATCAAAATCTCGGAGGTATCTTTTGAAATATCCGAGGAACTGTCGGAAGAAAGCCCGCCAATTATTCCCAACAACAAATCGGTTTTTGATGGCGAATTTTCTATCATTGCAAAGCTTGATGAGCTGCCTGATTATATGACCGACAATCCCGATATTTATACCAAACTTCTGGGAAATATAATGAAGCTGTATTATACGGGAATTGTTAACGGACGGATTCATTCCGATAATTTTACTCCCGAAAGAACAAAAGACGTGTTGCCTCCGCCGAATGCTTCTGCCGAGGAGCGTAAAAAAGCCGCCGACTACTGCACGATTGGCGGTGCGCTGGAATATTACAGCCTTGACGGAACAGAAATCGACTATTACGAACTTTATAACGGCTGTCTGCCGTATTTCTGCAATGACAGAGAGGGAAACATTCAGCTTATTGACAATGTTTCCACAGACAATATCTGGCAGATCACGGACTATGACGAAATTTTAAGATATATCTTCAAATATGCCAACACAGAAAAACTGGAAGCCGACGCAATGGCTTTTATTGCAACAGAGTTAAATAATGCCTGCATCAATTATTATAACGGCATTAAGACACAGAAAATCAAAGACGGTGATTTTATTCAGCAATACACACACGATACTTTACCGAATGAATACACCACTCCCGAACCGGCTCTCGGACTGGCGAAACACGCCACGCTCGGCGGCGCGATGGAATCCATAGGCAAGTATCGGCAATTCAGCGTATGCATTAAAAAGCTAGGTGCAAATGATACTCACAAAATTTATCCTATGTCCGATTCTTCGCAAAACGACCTGAAAGTGATTTCTTCTGTTAATATGACAATGGCGGAACTTTACGGAATATCGTAAGCGGAAAAACAAAACCGATTTATCATTCATTGTTGATAAATCGGTTTTTGTTTTTTGATTTTTTATCAATTGTTGAAGTCAGAACTTTTTATTCGATCACTAAGCCCTCGTTTTCGGCAACGTCACCTGTTATTTTAAAGGAATTGAATACAGGATGGTCGTTGTCCATCAAGGAAAGAATCAGATAACTTGCTGTTCCGTCATAGGCAAGACGTTTATCCTCCTCCGACGGACGGGAGGGGGATTCGGGGTGAGAATGCCAGTTGCCGAGCGGTTCCAGTCCGTTTGCCCTCATATCCTTGATGGCAAGGAACTGTTCTTTCGGGTCAAGCGAAAAATGCTCGTTGGAATGGTCAATATTTGTCAGCAAATACACCTTTTCGATGACCTTGTTTCCGTTTTCGATCTTTCCTGCTATCAGTCCGCAAGCTTCATTGGGAAGTTCCTTTCTTGCGTGTTCCAGTATCGTTTCATAATCCGCTTTTTTCATTGTTATCATAAAAACACCACCGTAAAAAAATTAAAAATTTGAATGATCACAGCTTTTCTATCGCCTGCTTGAAGTCTGCCAGAATATCATCAATATCCTCAATGCCCACACTGATTCTTATGGTATCATCATATACACCGGCATTGTTCATTTCTTCCGTTGTGGAATGAATATAAATCGTGCTTTCGGGATGAATGACGAGTGTGCGTACATCTCCGATATTGGAAGTGATAACCGCATATTTCAGACTGTTGATCAGCTTGAAGGCTCTTTCTTTGCTGCCTGCCCTGACGCTCAGTATGCCGCCGCCCTTGCCGTTGAGCTGTTTTTGGCAAAGGTCATAGTATTCATTACTTTTCAGTGCAGGATAGGTGACTGTTATGCCATCCGTGCTTTCCAAAAGCTCCGCAAGCTGCAAAGCATTGTCGCAGATACGCTCCATCCGTATTCCGAGCGTTTCCAATCCTACCGAATTCAGAAAAGCACTGAACGGCGACATACACGGACCGCAGTTTCTCCAAAGTCCGTTCCGCAGCTTCGCATAATAAGCAAACTTTCCGTACTTTGTATAATCCTTAAAAACAGGATGCTTCTTTGCATTCCATTTGAAATTGCCGCCGTCAATGATCACACCGCTGATGGCATTGCTGCTGCCGTTGATATACTTTGACGAGGAATGGATGACAATATCCGCACCGAGCTGTATCGGACGAATCAGATAGGGAGTGGCCGTTGTACTGTCCACGATCAGCGGAATACCATTTTCGTGACAAACTTCCGCTACTGCCTTTACATCCACGACATCCAACTTCGGATTGGCGATCAGCTCCGCAAAAACAGCCTTTGTATTTTCACTGACAGCTTCCCTGACGCTTTCGGCTGTCACCGAACTGACATATTTGACCTTGATACCAAATGCGCTCAGATCTCTGAAAAGTTCTATCGTACCGCCGAAAAGTCCTGCACTTGCAATCACTTCATCGCCCGATTCCAAAACATTCATAATGGCAAACGATACCGCCGCCATTCCCGATGCACACGCAACCGCACCGATACCGCCCTCAATTGACGCAATTCTTCTTTCAAATGCTTCAATTGTCGGATTGCTGATTCTGGTATAGGCAAAGCCGGCAGCCTTATTGGAAAAAACCTTTTCAAGATTCTCTGCCGATTCATAGCCGAATGCATTCGACTGATAAATCGGCGTAACGGTAGCACCTGAATGAGGGTCGCCGTTAAAATTCTTATGCAGAAGCTCGGTATTAAACTTCATACACAAAACACCACTCTTTCTGATTCGGAATAGGAGAAAGAACATCCATACGGAACTTCTATCTTCTTTTTCTATTCCTTGATATATAAAAAACTTATTAATTAATCATAATACATATGTAAATCATATGTTTAGTAAGATTATACTCTTTTTTTACTGTTATTTCAATAGGTATTTATAATTTTATGGTAAATAAAGTAAGCCAAATGCAATTGCACAAGGCTTACTTCTTCGTTATAACAATATTTTTATTCTTCGTTACTGCTTTCGCCGCTGTCTGCTTCTGCCGATTCTTCGGTCTCGTCCGTTTCTTCGGGTTCCTCGCTTTCCTCTTCGTGAGGTGCCCTTGAAATGGTCGCAACTTTGCTGTCGTCAACGATTTTCATTACAATCACACCCTTGCTCGGTCGTGAGCATACACGGATCGAGGAGGCTTCTATACGAATGATCACACCGCTGTCGGAAATCAGAATAATGTCATCATCAAGGTCAACTGCTTTGATAGCCGCAATTTTGCCGTATTTGTCGGTGTGATAGTTCAGAAGTCCGAAACCGCCTCTGTTCTGTACACGGTAATCATTCGGGTCAGAAAGCCTGCCGAAGCCCGTTTCGGAAACAGTGAGAATATAAGCACCGTCACGCATTATTGACATACCGATAACGCTGTCACCATCGCGCAGTGTAATGGCTTTGACACCTCTGGCACTTCTTCCCATCGGGCGGACGTCTGTTTCATTAAAGCGTATTGCCATACCGTTTCTGGTAGCAACAAGCAGTTGTGAATGACCGTCTGTCAGACGAACCCATACCAATTCATCATCATCATCAATATCGATCGCGATAAGACCGCCTTTTCTGTTGGTATGGAAATCCTTGGTCGGTGTACGTTTGATAATGCCTTTCTTGGTGATCATTACAAGATACATATCTTCGTCGCCGTCCTCCGGCACACGAATCATTGAAGTTACCTTTTCATCCGGAACAAGGGGGAGAAGATTATTGATATTCATTCCCTTTGAGGTTCGTGAGCCTTCGGGAATCTCATAGCATTTCAGCCGGTAAACCTTTCCAAGATTGGAGAAAAATAATACGTGGTCGTGCGTACCGCTGACAAACATATCCGTTGCAACGTCCTCTTCACGTCTGTTCATACCCGAAATACCCCTGCCGCCTCTGCGCTGTGTGCGGTAGGTATCGACTTTCTGACGCTTCACATATCCGAAATTCGTCATTGTAACAACGCAGTCCTCATATGGAATCAGATCTTCTATATCCACTTCACCGCTGACTGCCGCAATTTCCGTGCGGCGCGGGTCATTAAATTTAGCCTTTATTGCATTCAGTTCCGTTTTGACAATGCCAAGCAGTCTTTCACCATTGCTCAAAATATCTTTATAGTCGTCAATTTTTTGAACAAGCGCCGCCAGTTCTTCTTCGATTTTTTCTCTTTCCAAACCAGAAAGCTGTCCCAGACGCATTGAAACAATCGCCTGTGTCTGGGCGTCATCCAGTCCGAAACGGTCGGAAAGTCTTTGTTTTGCGGTGGGCTGGTCTTTTGACGAGCGGATAATTCTGATCACTTCGTCAATAAAGTCAATGGCTACTTTCAGACCTTCCAGTATATGGGCACGTTCCTCGGCTTTTCTGAGGTCAAAGATCGTTCTTCGCGTAATGACATCAACCTGAAAATCCACATAATGCTGTAAGATCTGTTTGATATTCAGAATCTTCGGCACACCGTTGACAATGGCAAGCATTATGATACCATAGGTGATCTGCATTTGAGAGTTCTTATAAAGACTGTTCAATACGATCTGGGGAGCTGCCTCACGTTTCAAAGTGATCTCAATATGCATTCCATTACGGTCGGAATGGTCGTCAATATTCGATATTCCATCAATTTTTTTATCTTTTACCATTTCGGCAATGCTTTCCACCAGTCTTGCTTTGTTGACCTGATAGGGAAGCTCACTGACAATAATTTTAAATCTGCCGTTCTTTTCCTCTACGATCTCTGCTCTTGCTCTTACGGTAATTTTGGCGCGTCCTGTCGTATAAGCCGCACGAATGCCCGATTTTCCCATAATGATTCCTGCGGTGGGGAAGTCGGGACCTTTGATGTGCTGCATTATATCCTCCAATGTGGCATCGGGATGATCAATAATACAGTTGACCGCATCAATCACTTCACCGAGATTGTGCGGCGGAATATTCGTCGCCATACCTACAGCAATACCCGTTGAACCGTTCACCAGAAGATTCGGAAAACGTGAGGGGAGAACAGCCGGCTCTTTGCGGCTGTCGTCATAGTTCGGGATAAAATCAACGGTTTCCTTTTCAATATCGGTCAGCATTTCAACGCTGATCTTGCTCATTTTCGACTCCGTGTAACGGTAAGCCGCAGGCGGATCGCCGTCAACCGAACCGAAGTTGCCGTGTCCGTCAACCAGTGTATAGCGCATTGAAAAATCCTGTGCAAGACGCACCAGTGCATCATAAACCGAGCTGTCACCGTGGGGATGGTATCTTCCCAGTACGTTACCGACAGTCGTTGCACATTTTTTATAGGGCTTATCAGGCGTAAGATTATCCTCAAACTGTGAATAAAGTATTCTTCTGTGAACGGGTTTCAGTCCGTCTCTGACATCGGGCAATGCACGGGATACGATAACGGACATTGAGTAGTCAAGGAAAGATTTTTTCATTTCCCTTTCAATATCTACGTTTATAATTTTGGAATTCTGAACATTTTCTTCAATATCCAATTTATTTGCACCTCTTTCGGAATTTAGAATGTCATAGCTTTCTATATTTATCACCGGCAAAGCTGACAATTTGCCGAATGTCATTTTCGTTGACTGCTCTCTTGGGTATAAAGCAATACTCGTTTTTATCAAAGAATACCAGTATCGTATTTTTTCCTTCAATAATTTTATAGATATATCTCTGCGGAACACATACTTTATGCATCTCGCTTGTCAGTTCAAAAAGCTCATCACCTACGTGAAGCGTTAACGCATTCTGAAGAAATTTGCTGTTTGCTTCATAAAATTTCGACGCATTTTTCCGTATCTGTGACGGACATATCACATCATAGTACGACAGCGCATAAAAGCCAATTAAAATCAGCAAAATCCAACATATGGTCTGATACACACTCTCACGGATATTGATAAAAGCTGCAACGCCGCTGCAAACGGCGATAATACCGAGAATACGGAGAATGATCTTGTTTTCTTTCGGAGTAAAGAATTTTTTCCTGTCAAGCATCATATGAACATAGTCGTCCTTTGTGATAAGAAAACATTCTTCAATGATTGAATTGCTCATAATTGTTATTTTCCTTTTTTACCGCTTTTTGTCCGTCTGTACTGCTGAATCATTTCTCTTTGAAAATGCTCCGACAGCAGTTGTGTCTGTTCTTCGGTCAGACATCGTTTTGAAATTACGGTTATCACGTGCTCCATACCGCCGATCAAAACAAAAATTTCGTCCGTTTCAAAACAGTCTGTGATCTCGGTATCATAGCGTTTCAAATATTCATAGTCGTTTTTCAGCGTAAAACTGTCACGGCTGACAGTAATATGACAGGGCTTTGACAGCAGATGAGAACTTTTATAGATATGCTCGCCCTCTAATTTTGCTTTTTTCGGCAGAAGATAAACATAGTGTGTACACATATACATACTGATGAGCAGCACCAACACCGTAACGGGTAACTTGGCAAAATTAAAATTTTCCATTGCCAGCATAAAGAACATTGCAAGTGCCAAAAAGAAAAATACCGAGGATTTCCATTCCCGTCCTGAGGAATATCCGTGACGCAGATCATAAAGCTGATACGCCTTTGCATACTCCTGAATTTTCAGCTTGTTGTCAAATTCCGCTACAAGAAGGCTGTTTTTACTGTTTGCCAATTTTATCACCACTGTTAATCTTCCCGAATACTTTTCAGCTTTTCATAAAAATCGGGCAACGTTTTCTTAATGTTGATCGGTCTGAATGTTTTTGAGCTGACAAAACCGTGAGAGGTAAAACCCTCGTTGACTACATTTCCGTCAAGAATCACACGATAACCGAAAGTAATTTTTGCACAGCTGATCTTGGTAACCCTTGTTTCAATGATCACCTTGTCCTCATATCTGACAGGTGAAATATATCTGCTTCCTATTTCCGAAAGAGGAAGCATCACACCGTCCTTTTCAAGCTGTGAATAGGTAATGCCCGCCGTTTTGATAAACTCGGTTCTTGCCGCTTCATACCAGACGGGATAAACCGAATGATGGATAATTCCCATCTGGTCAGTTTCCGCATATCTTGCTGTTATGTTTGTTTCGTGCCTCATTTTTTCCCTCCAAACTGAAAGAATCAAAAAATCCATCCATCAAATTCTTTTTTGCCGCTGTCACTTCTTACGGTCGCCCGCAGGGTAATTATGCATTATGAATTATGAATTAACCAATCATTCTTCTGCGGGTTTTGTGCCGGAGAGGAGAATGGCTTTGATTTCGTTGTAAACCTCCGGTTCGATCACTCTTTGAGGAATGGCGAAATTTTGTCCGTTCGGTGTGTATATCATAAAGATGTTATCAAATTCGTGAATTTCGGATTTCCCGTCAAGCTCAATGCTCCACGCACCGTCATCACGTCCTATGTCAATGTGTGTAGGGTATATTTCTGCTTCTATTGTTTTGCCGTTTGCCATCATTCCGGCAATGCTTTTCATATGGAAGTGGGGAACCAGCCATATGACCGCAATCATCACAAGACAGAATATTCCGAAAAACAGGTTATAGGAATTGTATTGTGAATTTGTCATAAAATACACCAGGAAAAACGCGATCGCTGCCAGTCCGAATACGGCACTTTGAGCAACAGCTCTGGTCCCTTTGGTTTTGTACAGGTCGCTGTGATACAGACATCGGTACATTTCATCGGCAGTCAGCACATAGGACAGCCTGATCCCCGTTTCCGGAATCTCGTATTCTTCGGCGTCGTCATCGGCAACATATTCCGCTTCCGAACCGTCCCATTCGGGATTTTCTTCATTGATCTCAAAACTTCCTTTTTCTGCCCCCGAACTGTCATTTTCTTCCGAGGGCGGTATAGAGTCGTGTTCGTTCATTCATTTGCTCCTTTTGCAATAAGCTGTACAGACACAATGTCCGTGATTTTTTGTTGATCATACGTCCAAATTCTGGACATATTTTGCATTCTTTTCGATAAATTCTCTTCGAGGCTCTACCTTGTCACCCATCAAAATGGTGAATACTTCATCGGCTGCCGCTGCGTCCTCCATCTCGACACGAAGCATTATACGCGTTTCGGGATCCATTGTTGTTTCCCAAAGCTGCGTAGCGTCCATTTCGCCAAGACCTTTATAACGCTGAATTTCGTATTTTCCGCCCAGCTCTTTCATAATCTTGTCGCGTTCGGGGTCGGAATAAGCATAATGATGTTCCTTACCTTTGGTAATTCTGTAAAGAGGGGGCTGTGCGATATAGATGTGTCCTTCTTCGATCAGCGGACGCATAAAACGGAAAAAGAACGTCAGCATAAGCGTACGAATATGCGAACCGTCAACATCGGCGTCCGCCATAATGATGATCTTTCCATAACGAAGCTTGGAAAGGTCGATCTCGTCACCGATTCCGCAGCCCAGTGCGGTAATGACGGGCATCAGCTTATCATTACCGTAAACACGGTCAAGTCTTGCCTTTTCAACGTTGAGCATTTTGCCCCAAAGAGGAAGGATCGCCTGAAAACGTCTGTCACGGCCGCCTTTTGCGGAGCCGCCTGCCGAGTCGCCCTCTACGATATAGATTTCGGTTTCGTTGACATCTCTTGACTGACAGTCTGCCAGTTTTCCGGGAAGTCCCGCACCCTCCATCGCCGTTTTTCTCCGTGCAAGGTCACGGGCTTTTCTGGCAGCATCTCTTGCACGGGCTGCCATCAGTGCTTTTTCAAAAATTGCCTTTGCCGTAGCCGGATTTTCTTCAAGATACTGTTCCAACTTTTCGCTTACCAACTTATCGACCAAGGTACGAATGGAGGTATTTCCGAGCTTTGCTTTGGTCTGACTTTCAAACTGTGCGTCTTTCAGTTTAACGCTGATCACAACCGTCAAGCCTTCCCTAACGTCCTCGCCCGACAAGCCTTTTTCGCCCTCTTTGATGATATTGAACTTCCGCGCATAGTCATTCATCACACGGGTAAGAGAACGTTTGAAACCCTCCTCGTGAGTACCGCCGTCATTGGTATGGATATTATTAGCAAACGAAAGAATCAATTCGTTATAACTGTCGTTATACTGCATTGCGATCTCCGCAGAAGCCGTATCATCCTCGTTTTTAGCCTGAAAATGGATAATATCGGGGTGAATCACGTCCAGCGCTCTCTTTTTATGAACATATTCTACAAAACTGGAAACACCGCCCTCATAGCAGAAATCCTCACTTCTGATATTTTCGGGGTCACGTTCGTCCGTCAGCTCAATATGTACGCCTGCATTCAAAAATGCCTGTTCGCGAAGTCTGACGGAAAGTGTTTCATAATCATAAACATCGGTTTCGGTGAATATCTCACGGTCAGCTTTAAAAAGAACCGTTGTTCCCGTTTCGGTTGACTCTCCGACCTTTATCAGCTCAGTCGCCTGATTGCCCCTTTCAAAACGCTGACGGTAAATATCCTTTCCGTCACAGACTTCCACCTCTGTCCATTCCGAAAGCGCATTCACAACAGATGCACCGACACCGTGCAGTCCTCCGGCAACCTTATAACCGCCGCCGCCGAATTTACCGCCTGCGTGAAGCACGGTAAATACGACCGTTACCGCAGGGATTCCAAGTTTCGGCTGAATACCGACGGGAATTCCTCGTCCGTTGTCCTTGACTCTGATAATTTCGCCGGGAAGAATACTGACTTCGATTTTCGTACAATAGCCGGCAAGTGCTTCATCGATCGAGTTATCCACGATCTCATACACCAGATGATGAAGTCCTCTCGGTCCTGTCGAGCCGATATACATACCGGGGCGTTTTCTTACCGCTTCCAGTCCTTCAAGAACCTGTATTTCGTCGGCACCGTATTTTTGATTTGTCTGAGAAATGTCATTGTTGTTCATTTTATTACCTCTCTAACGGCACTTTGCCGTATGTCTGATGATTACTTACTTGTTTTCTTCGGTTTGTTTTTCGGCTTCCGTTTTTTTGGATGGATCATTGTTTTTGTCGGTTTTATCGGCAAAAAACGAACCGTAAACGGAAAGGCAAGAAGTGAAAGAAATACCGAAACAGCGTCAATGGCGATCATTGGCCGAAGGTTCAGGTCGATGGACGTATGCATCATAAACAAATTAATGATGATCAGCAAAATGCAGACGATCACTACAGGAACCGCCCGAAGTCTTCTGTTGACCTCAAAGCTTTTTTGACAGTGATAACATTCACATTCCTTCCCTTTGATATTTCCGATCTCCGAATATCTGTATATTGCGTGACAATACGGACATACAGGCAGCTTAAACAAGTGCAACTCCTCTTTCAAATTGAATTGATCATTTTTCGGTTTCGTCGGTGATCTTCTCCGGAGCTTCACTGCTGAAAATATCTCCGGTGATCTCGGAAGGTTCCGAAAGGTCGGTGATCTGCTCCTTTTCCTCCTCGGAAAGTTCGGACCTTGTATTTTCCAGATTGCTTTTCGTTTTCATAAATTTTGCAGAAAAATCGGCGCTGACATCAAGCTCGATCGGATTCTGCGTATTTTGAACGCTTTTGGATCTTGCGTGTTCGGCAGCTGTATCGCTGGGCATTATTTTGATACTTTTTTCCTTGATTTTTTTGACCGCAGATTTATCCTTGCACGGTTCCAATCTGATAAAAAACGGAACGATCGCATAAAAAACGACAAAAGGAATCAGGACAAACACTAGCCCCCAAAGACTTCCGTGCTCTCCGAAGCTTGAATACATCAAAACGATGATCAGTGCCAGAATACAAATGCCGCTCGCGATGGCATAGAGGGTCCTGTTGATGACAACGTTGGAAATACAGTTGCAGCTGTCGCAGGAATATTCGCCCTTTGTTTTCAGAAAAGAGGCATTGATATATGAAATTTTCCTGTGGCAATACGGACATCTTGTTAGTCTGAAAACTTTTTGCATTGACAACAATCCTTTTCTTATGATTTGCCTGACAGCTCCGCTTGGTTCAGATTGATTTGCGACGCCCTTTTGATGAGCGTTACGGGGGAGAGTTGGCATATATATATTTTAAATCCGCTTTTTTCGCGGCATACAACAAATGATTTCGGCAGTTCGGCAGATACGTTGACAACAATGCCGCTTTTTTCGGCATTGGCGAGGAATTCTCTCGTTCTGACGGATACGGTGGAATTATCAAGGTCAAATATCCCGATAATACTGTCTTTTCTGATGATGGTATTATTTCCCACATGAAGATACAATGTCAAACTCCTCCGAAGCCGAAATTTTGCCGTTTTTGATCCATATGATATTTTCCGATCTTACCGATGATTCGCAGCAGGTAATAAATACCTGCCTGTCATTCAGCTTGTTCAGAAGATAATTTTTTCTTGAAGCGTCAAGTTCGCTTAATACATCATCGAGGAGAATCACGGGTTTTTCGCCCTTCGCTTCTCCGAGAATTTCCGCTTCGGCAAGCTTTAGTGCCAGAACTGCCGAACGCTGCTGACCCTGCGAACCAAAACTTTTTGCGTCACGTCCGTTGATTTTGACGGTCATATCGTCACGGTGGACACCGCTTGTTGTAAAACCACAGTAAATATCATCATTTTGTTTCCTGCGAAGCCGTTCCAAAAGAAAAGTTTTGATATTTTCCTGATCAGAACGTAAATCATTCGGAACAGCTGTTTTGTAGGTGATTTTTAGCTGTTCCTTTCCGTCCGAAATTCCGTCATAGAATTTTTCGGCAGCTTGGGAAAGCTGTGCGATATATCGGAGCCTTTCATATGTGATCATCGCGCCCTCGTGCGCCAGACGTTCGTTCCATATATCAAGCGTATCTTCCAGCTCACGGTGACGGGGAATGTCTTTCAGAAGTGCGTTTCTTTCGTTCAGAACACGCCTGTATTTTGCCAAAAGATGGGCATAGGACGGCTTTATCTGGCAAATGGCGCTGTCTGTAAAGTTTCGTCTTTCCTCCGGTCCGTTTTTGATAAGCGTAAGATGGTTGGGGGAAAAGATGACGGCGCAAAACACACCGATAATTTGTGACATATAATTTTTCGGAACATCATTCAGAATGGCTGTGCGGCGTGAGGCTCTGATATTGATCTCAATTGTCTGCTCCCGTCCCGCGGCATCAAATACGGCTTTTACTTTTGCGGCTTTGCCGTTGAAAGCAATCAGCTCGCTGTCCTTTGCACCTCTGAATGACCGTCCGCCCGTAAAAAGCCAGATACATTCCACAAGATTGGTCTTTCCCTGAGCATTGTCACCGCAGATGACATTTATTCCCTTTGACGGGAACAGTTCCGAAATTTCTAAGTTTCTGTAGCCTTCCAACGTTAGACTTTTGATATACAAGTGAGAACACCTCTCAGTCAACCTCGAAAGCTTCACCGTGATATTCGGCAATGTCACCCTTTCGGAGTTTTTTGCCTCTTTGCGTACAGATCTCTCCGTTGACCGTTACATTGCCGTTCTGAATTTCAAGTTTTGCCTGACCTCCTGTCGGAAATGCGCCGCCTGCTTTGAGCAGACTGTCCAGACGAATAAATTCTTCATCGGGTCTTAGTGATATTTTTTCAGTTTTCATTTTTTAACCTCACAGGAAGAACAAGGAACAAAAAGCTTTCGCCCTCGCTCGGAAGAATTACAATCGGGCTTAAGGGTCCGTTGATCTGAATTTTTACTTCGTCGGTTTCGGTGTATTTTACGGCGTCGAGCATAAATTTGTTGTCAAATCCGATCTCAACGTCATCACCTGTTATTTCTGCTTCAAATTCATCGTAGGCTTCTCCAAGTGTTGTATGACAAAGTGTTTTGATCAGTCCGTTCTCAATGCGGCATCTGATCGGGCTTTTCAGCTTCTCCGTGAGAAGAAGTGACATTCTTTCAATGGAATTGATGAATTTTCTTGTGTTCACTTTCAGCTCTGTAATGTGCTGTTTTGGAAGTGCCGCTTTGTAGTTCATAAATTCGCCTTCAATCAGGCGTGTAATGATGGAATATTCGTCAATTTGAAAAATAATATGTCTGCCGCCGACCGTCATATTGACCGTTTCGGTATCGTCGGCAATCAGTTTTGTGACCTCGGAAAGTGATTTTCCAGGGACAATAAAGGTTCTTTCTCCGCTGTATTCGATTTTTTCCGTTCTGATCGCAAGTCGGTATCCGTCAACGGAAATGACTCTGATGGTGCCTTCCTCTATTTCAAATAGCGAACCTTTATGAGCAGGTTTCATATCATTGTCGGCAATAGCGTATTTGGTCTGACGGATCATACTGGCAAGTGTTTCTCCGCTGATATTGATAGTGTCGCTGCCTGTTACTGCCGGCAGTTCCGGATATTCGTCTGCGGCGATTCCCATAATTTTATAGTCAACCTTACCGCTTACGATATATACAATATGCTTTTCGTTGGTTTCAAATGTTATTTTGTCTTCGGGCATTTTTTTGATAATATCCGAAAGCAGTCTTGCGCTGATAACAATGGAACCTTCTTCGATAATATCGGCATCGATAGAAGTGGTGATACCGATCTCAAGGTCATATCCGCAAAGTGTCAGTTTGTTGTTTTCTGACTTAATCAGAATTCCTTCCAGGGCAGGCATTGTGGACTTGGAAGATACTGCTCTTTGAACATTGGTAACTGCTTCGTTGAGTTTTTGGCGGTTACACGTAAATTTCATACAATCATTCCTTTTTTCGGCAAAAATAAATCTATTATAATAGAAATAATTTAGTAATAGTAATAGGGGCGGTTAAGAAGTTGAAAGATCGTTTAACCGCCGAATCTGTCTGAACTTTTAACAAATTTTCAACTGTTTAAACTTTGTTGACGGCTGTTTGAATTTTTGAAATGTATTTTCGACAATTAACAATGCTGTTGAGAGATGTTGGTGGAAAGTTGAAAACTTGTTGAATGTGTTGGCAAGTTGAAAATTGGCGATTCAACCGTTTTTGTTGAAAAGTGGAATCCGGATCAACAAAAAGTTGAAAATTATCTGTCCCTGATATTCTTGATAATATCCTCTACCGTAGATTTGATCTTCGGGTCTTTGTTCATATTCTTTTCTATCTGCTTTATCGCATATACTATCGTAGAATGATCTCTGCCGCCGAATTCGTCACCGATCAGGTTCATCGAAAGGTCGGTGATCTCTCTTACGGCATAAATGGCGATCTGACGGGCGTTGGATATGTTGGAATTGCGCTTTGACGAACGGATGTCATCGCTGGTGACACCGAAGGTTCGTGCTACTTCATCGATGATTTTTTCTACCGTCAGCGGCGGCGGTTGGTCATTGTTCAGAATATCCGAAATGGTTTTCTGAGCAACGTTGATGGTGATCTTCTCGCCGTAAAGCTGATTTTTCGCTTTGAGCTTCTTGACAACGCCCTCTAGCTGTCTGATATTGGTTTTCAGTCTTGTCGCGATGTATTCGACAACATCATCCGGCAGATCCATTTCAAGCAGTTCCGCTTTGCGCTTGATGATGGCAATTCTGGTTTCGAAATCCGGCGGCTGAATGTCCGCGATCAACCCTGATTCAAAACGGCTGCGGAGTCTGTCCTCCAGGGTTTTGATCTCCTTGGGGGGGCGGTCCGATGTCAGTACGATCTGTCCTTTTGCTTCATATAACGTATTGAATGTGTGGAAAAATTCTTCCTGTGTTGAATCCTTGCCGCCGATAAACTGAATATCGTCCACGAGAAGAACGTCCGATTTGCGGTATTTCTGACGGAATTCACTGGTGGTGTTCATTCTGATGGCTTCGATCAGTTCGTTGGTAAAATCGTCGCCCTTCACATATACAATTACCTTTTCGGGGTCATTTTTTAATATTTCATTTCTGATCGCGTAAAGAAGGTGCGTTTTTCCGAGTCCCGAATTTCCGTAAATGAACAGGGGGTTATAAGCCCTGCCCGGATTGGTGGCAACGGCAAGCGACGCTGCGTGTGCGAATTTGTTGGACGAACCCACTATGAACGAATCGAACGTAAATTCATAGTCGGCATCGCTGATACTGTCGTTGATCTCCTGTTCCTTTGAAACGATCTCCTCCGGAACGGTAAAACAAATCTGGATCCCCTCTCCGAAAACGCTTGCGAAAGCGTCGTTAAGAAGCTGCATATAGCCTCTTATCAAGGTCTGGCGGTGAAAATCACCCGGAACCATCAGAATCGCCTTCCCCTCGGCGAAATCCAGTTTGATAGGTTCAATTTTGCTGATCCACGTATTATAGGCAACCTCTGTGATATGCTGTTTGCAGTAATCGCAGATGATTCCCCACGCTTCATTAAACGAATCCATACTATCCATTTCTCCCTGTTTTTTAAAATCTTGCAAAGTCAGTATCCAACGGACTTTCAACCGCTTTTAACATAACTGTGCCGTGAACAAACACCTATACGAATTTAATTATAGCACAAACGTTTTTGTATTTCAAATAATTTTTAACTTTCTTAACAAAATAGTTGAAAAAACGGTGGAAAAGAGTAAAGCTTTGGTCAAGCTTTCCCGAAAGCTTGCGGGTCAAGGGCGGCGCCCTTGTGGGGATTAGGGGGCAAAGCCCCCGACTGCCCCATTGCATTGACTCCAAACAGCTTTGATCGGAAATTTGATGAATTATTTTTGATTTTGCAGTTGACAGAAGCAGGGTTTTTAGGTTATAATTCTACATTGCAGGGTTCTATCTTGAACTTAGATTAAAAAAGTCCCTTGGGCGAAAGGAGGGTTTTCTAATGCTGAGAACATATCAGCCGAAGAAGCTCCACAGAAAAAAGGAGCACGGCTTCAGAAAGAGAATGTCGACGGCTAACGGTCGTAAGGTTCTTGCTCGCCGCAGAGCTAAAGGCAGAAAAAGACTGACTTACTGATCCTTCGGACAGTATCGGACTTTTTCACCCGGATGCGTCCGGGAAAACGGCAGGCGGTCAATTATAAGTATTATTATTGGACTGGATGATTGTTTTGAGTGAGATTATCACTTTAAAAGAAAATAAGGATTTTCGCCGTCTTTATGCCCGCGGACGTTCCTATCCCTCCGCCGTTCTCGTGACATATGTTATGAAAAATCGCTGCGGTAAGATAAGGGTCGGGATCACCACAGGCAAAAAGATAGGCAAGGCCGTTTTGCGGAACAGATCACGCAGGATTATCAGAGAGGCATATTACAGCCTTTCGGACGAGATCAAACCGGGGTATGACTTCGTTTTTGTTGCAAGAAGCAAAACTCCGTTCGTTAAAAGCTATGACATTCTGCGTGCTATGAAAAAAGAGCTGAAAGAAGCGGGTGTTTTAAAATGAGACGCCCGCTTATTTGGCTTATACGATTTTATCAGAAATATATATCATCAAGAACCCCTCCAAGCTGTAAATACTGCCCCGTATGTTCCGTTTACGGCATACAGGCGATCGACCGCTTCGGAGCGTTGAAAGGCACCGCTCTCACGGTATGGAGAATTTTGAGGTGCAACCCTTTTTCAAAAGGCGGATACGACCCCGTACCCGAAAAAAAAGAGAAAAGAAAAAAGCAAAAACGCATTGAATATAAAAAATGATCTCGGAGTTTTTTGCCGAGGTGAAAAATAAAATCGACATTAACCGCATTTTCCCTGCGGATTAATATAGTGTATGTGCTTTTGGCATATGCCGAAAGGAAAGGTTTTTATGGATATTTTTAACTTAATCGGCAGTATATTCGGTTATATACTGTGGGCGGCGTTTTACCTTGTGCAGAATTTCGGCGTTGCGATCCTGATTTTTACGCTTATCACAAAGATCATTCTGTTTCCTTTTTCGGTAAAACAACAGAGGTCGATGGCGGCAAATGCACGTTTTCAGAAAAAACAGCGTGAAATTATGGAACGCTACGGCAATGATCGTGTGAAAGCCAATGAAGAAATTCAAAAAGTAATGCTGAAAGAAAACGTCAGTATGACAGCAGGCTGTCTGCCGATGTTTGCGCCTTTTATTGTAATGTTCGGCGTTTATTATTCCGTTATCAATCCGCTTACCAATACGCTGCATATCGCTTCGGACAAGGTGGCAACGGCTCTTTCAAGCCTTTCTACACTTCCCGGACTGGGCACGACCATCAACAGCCAGTACGGTCAGATAAGCCTTGTCAAATATTTCAATAATATTCAGGGCTATTTGGCAGGCTCCGACGGCTCATCACTTTTTGACAAAACAGATGTTCAGAAAATCAACGAATTCGGAAACGGATTTAATTTCCTCGGCTGGGATCTTCTTGCTTCTCCAAGTACCTGTTCGTTTGAGTCGATGATGTGGCTGATCCCCGTACTTTGTTTCGTTACTTCGGTTGCCAGTATGTTTATCACACAGAAATTAAACGGAACACAGATGAAGGGCTGTATGGCGGTAATGATCTTTATGATGCCGCTGTTTACTGCGTGGATCGCTTATAATGTACCCGGTGCGGTAGGATTTTACTGGATTTCCTCAACGATATTCGGTTTCTTCCAGTCACTTCTGCTGAATAAATTCTACAGTGCAAGCATTATTGAGGCTCAGGCAGAGGCGCAGCGTGTGGTACTCAGAAAACAGCAGGAATCGGAAGTTGAATTTATAGATGTTCCGGATTATGTGGCACCGTCACAGCAGAACAGAGGAAATGCCAATTCGGAAAAATCGGGCGGCAGATCCAGCGGCAAAAAACAGAATAAGTCCAAAAAGTCTAAAACTAACAATCATTCGGGAAGCAGTTATCAGGGGAAGAAAAAATAAGGAGGGTAAATAATAATGATTCGTGAAACAACAGTTACGGCGGAAACAATAGAGGAAGCGCAAAAAAAGGCGTGTGAGGAACTTGGCACAAGTGTAGAAAATACACAGTTTGAGGTGCTCCAGCAGCCGGAAAAAAAGGTGTTCGGACTTTTCGGCGGCAGTCCGGCAAAAGTAAGAGCCTACATAGAGGTCACTCCGCTTGACAGCGCAAAATCCTATCTTGCCGATGTTCTCGATAAAATGGGCATTACGGATATTACGATCACGGCAGAGGAAACAGACGGCGGCGCGGTCATCAATATCGACGGCGAAAACGTAGGCTTTATTATCGGTCACAGAGGAGAAACACTGGACGCTTTGCAGTATCTTGCAGGTCTGGTGGCAAACCACGTTGACAATGAATACTACAGAATTGCGATCAATATCGGAAACTACCGTGAAAAAAGAGAAAAAACACTGGAGATCCTTGGCAGAAAACTGGCATTCAAGGCAGTCAAAACAGGCGCGAAAACGTCACTGGAACCGATGAATCCGTATGAAAGAAGAATCATTCATACATCCGTTCAGAAGGTCAGAGGGGCGATCTCGTGGAGTGAGGGGGAGAATTTGCAGCGTCACGTTGTCATTGCTCCCGACCCCGAATATAAGTCCTCCTATAACAGAGGCGGCTACAGAAAATCGCGCTCGAACAATTTCAACAAGGACGGTTCCTATAAACGTCCGCAGCGTACCAACGGCTATCAGAGAAGACAGTATTCCGACAGTGAGACCCATCTTCAGGACAGTATGTTCAGTACTTTTGAAGAAGAAGCCAAGCCTGCAAGAGAGAGCATTAATGAACGCCCCGATACCTCTCTTTACGGCAAGATCGAAATTAAAAAATCAGATGAAACCATAGATTAATTTTATTGGTTTTCTTTTCTGATATAAAAAAGTGTCACACATACCTTTTGCGTACGGGTATGTGTGACACTTTTTCTAATGGATATTTTTAAAGTTATATTTTCAACGTTAAACCAACGTTGAAAAATATAATCATTGTTTCAAGAAAAATGATATGCTATAATGATATTCAACGTTGGTTCAACGTTAGATTTGATTTGGAGTAATGACAATGGAGAGAACAATTGCAGCAATTTCAACCGCCAACGGTGTCGGCGGTATGGGTGTGATAAGAATTTCAGGGGAAAGCGCGCGCGCAGTGACCGATCAAATTTTTAAGTCGGTTTCCGATAAAAAAATCTCCGAAATGAAAGGTTATACGGCAACTTTCGGGAAGGTCTATGATGGTGATGAGCTGATCGATGAAGCGGTAGCACTTGTGTTTGCTGCTCCGCACAGCTATACGGGAGAGGACGTTGTGGAGATCTCCTGTCACGGCGGTTTATATATCACTAAAAGAGTTCTTCGTGCCGTTCTGAAAAACGGTGCAGTATCGGCAGAGCCGGGGGAATTTACCAAAAGGGCATTTTTAAATGGCAAACTCGGACTGACGGAAGCCGAAGCTGTGATGGATATTATTTCCGCAAGAGGAGAACAGTCGGCAAAAGCAGCGATGTCGTGTATGGAAGGAACTTTGCGAAAGAGAATTGACGCTGTGCGTGACAGGCTGGTCAATATTGCCGCTCATCTTTCGGCGTGGGCGGATTATCCGGAAGATGAGATTCCCGAAGTGGATACGGACAATCTGACAGAAAGTCTTGGCAACTGCCGCAGAGAGCTGGAAAACCTTCTGAAAGGTTATGACGCAGGAAAGGTCATCCGACAGGGAGTCGATACTGTTATCGCAGGCAGACCGAATGTCGGAAAATCAACGATTATGAATTTGCTTTCCGGCTGTGAGCGTTCGATAGTCACGAATGTGCCGGGAACAACAAGAGATATTATTGAAGAAACGGTAATGCTCGGTGAAATTCCGCTGAATCTTTCGGATACGGCAGGTATCCGTTCAACAGATGATCCTGTTGAAAAAATCGGTGTACAGAGGGCAAAGGACAGAGTTTTGAAAGCAGGATTGGTTCTTGCGGTGTTTGATTCATCAAAACCGCTTTCGGACGATGACAAAGAGCTGATTGAACTTCTTGAAAAAGCACCTGCGCTTGCTATCATCAATAAAACCGACCTTGAACAGCAGCTTGATACGGAGTATATCAGAAGTAAGATCAGACACGTGGTATTTATCTCAGCGATCAGCGGAAACGGTGCGGAGGAATTGGAGCGTGAAGTAGCGGATATTGTAGGCACGTCCAATCTTGACGCATCGCAGGGGATTCTTGCAACGGAGCGTCAGAGAAGTGCCGCGGAGTCGGCATATCGGTCCGTTAAGGAAGCGATGGAAACGCTCAGGCTCGGAATCACCCTTGACGCAGTAACGGTAGTGATAGAGGATGCCATCAACAGTTTACTTGACCTTACAGGCGAACGCACCACCGAAACCGTCGTCGACCAAGTATTCCATCAATTCTGCGTCGGCAAATAGTGGTGGGGAAGCCCCCACGGGCGATACGTTTGCAGTTTTTTTCGTGGGGGAGTCTTTGCACGCACAGCCGGCACGAATATTTTTGAAATGTTTTCGCCGTCCGCCGTCGTACCCAAGTGTGGGTACTTTCGCGGCTGATGATAGATGAAAAATTATTTTTCTTTCCTTTTTCAGTTTCGGTGCCTACTGTATCAGTATAATGTTTCACGTGAAACATTGCAGTAAAACGGATTTGGTAATTTTATACATAGATCGGGCATAAAAATGTTGTATTTTCGTGATCGACGGGCAGAGAAATCATAAGTCTTTTTTCAAAGTGATACGTCTTATAAACAGAGGGCTGCACATCTGTCTTTTCTGAAAATGTCTGAAAGAAAGGAATATGGAATGGAAATGACAAAACAAGAATTGGTTCAGCTTGTCGAGAATACAAAAGCAGGAAACGGGCAAGCCTATGAGTATTTGTATAATGTCTATTACAATGATGTTTACTATACCTGTTTTAAACTGCTCGGCAATGAAAAGAATGCAGAGGATATAACGCAAGATACCTTTGTTGAGGGATTGGTCAGTATCAATACACTCAGCGAATCCGAAAAGTTTCCATCGTGGCTGACGAAAGTTGCGGCGAATAAATCGTTGGATTTTCTCAGAAAAAACAACAGGCTGATTTCTGCCGACAATGAAGAACTTGACAAGTTTGCGGATGTGGAAGATTTTGCAGTGTCATTGGAGAACAGAATGATCGATGAGGATGTCAAAACGACATTGACAGCCATTATCAACAGGTTGCCCGAAATTCAGAGAAATACACTTTTTCTTTTCTATTATCGCAATATGAGTATCAAGGAGATCGCCGAGCTTTACGGCTGTCCTGAAAGCACCGTGAAAAGTCGGCTTGCCTACGCACGAAAATTTATGAAAGCTCAGATAGAGGGCTTTGAAAATCAGGATTACCGATTCAGATGTAATGCGGCTTTACCGTTTCTGGCAGCTTTATTCGGGGCGGAACAAAACAATACGGCGGTTCCTCCGCACGATTTACCGACAGCTCTTTCGCCTGTGGCAGGCAGCACAGCAGTTCATACGGCAGCATCTGCGGCAGGTAATACAGTTGTTCAGGCGACAGTATCGGCAGGATTATCCACGGGTGTTAAAATTGCCATAGTGAGTATGATAGCAGCGGCAGTGATTACGGGCGGCGTGATCACTATGGTAATGTTGTCAAACGGACAGTCCGATCAGCAGACTTTACCCCCTGCGGAAGAAAGTATTATTGCGGAAAGTTCCGTAAGCAATGAATCCGATACAGCAATGGTTTCCGCAGACAGTTCCGTCGCCGCCGATTCCGATACGGAAATATCGGCGGACGAACAGGTACCGGAAGATGTCAGCCTGAAAGCGCTGGCGGAAAAGATGAAAGCATATACCGCAGAATATATTGACTTTTCGGGCTATACGGAAAATGATGAAGACTTGGAAAGTCATTATTATATCCGTCAGGAAAAAATATCGGCGGAGCCTAAAAGCGCCGACGAAGTGATCTTTGACATTGAATTGATCAATTCTTTGACATTCGGGATAGGTACGCCGTACAGCGAATTAAGGGAAAACGGCTATGTCAGTGAAAACTATGATGAAGATATGGTAGAAAGCGGTTCTACAAAATATATTTATGTTTTCGATCAGAGTATCGGAAAAACTCTTTATATCGGTATCAACAATGACAGCGGCGGATCGATCGCCGCAAAGTATGGCAAAATAGCAGCTTTTGAAGTAGAAAATACAGACAGGTATGCTGCTTTTGATTATCACGGCATTACGAAACGATCATCGATCAAAGACGTGGCAGAGATATTGGGAGAACCCGACAGCGTATCTATTGCAGCCAATCAATATGAAGATTCGACAATTGAGTTGGTTTATCAGAATCGTGACAACTATAAAAAACTGAAGATCACGTTTTTATTTGATCGGGAAAACAGCAAGATGACCAATTTGGGAGTGAATCTCTTTTTGAATTGTACCAATCTGAAAGAGGTATATTTGCCTGCGGAAATCAAAACAATCGGCAAAAATATAACAAAAGGCTGCGGCGATGATTTGGTTCTTTATGTCAAAGCAGGCTCATCAGCGGAAGAATACGCTAAAACCAATGATCTCAATTACAAAACCTATTAATTGATGTGTTTACTAAAATGGAATGTTTCACGTGAAACAGTGGGGAAGCCCCCACGGGCGATACGTTTGTAGTTCTTTTTGTGGGGGAGTCTTTGCACGCACAGCCGGCACGGATATTTTAGAAATGTTTTCGCCGTCCGCCGCCGTACCCAAGTGTGGGTACTTTCGCGGCTGATTTTTCAGTAAGATACAAATTGTTTTTCTTTTCAAATAAATGTGCCTACTGTATGAGATATAATGTTTCACGTGAAACATTCCTCTTCGCTTCTGTCGTTCTTGCAGAAGCGAAGATTTTTTTATAGTGATAAAACATTTGATATTGTAAAGTGATATTCCCAAAAAATCAAAAATATTTTGGAAATCGGACTTTTTGATGTAACCAAAGACAAAGAACTGCCGTTATAATAAACAGAAAGGTAAATTCAACAATAAAATAAGGTCGGGAGGAAAACGAAGTGGACGACAACAGGAAACTTGCCGGACAATTGAAAAAGCACAGCGAAAGTGCCCTTGAAAAAATCATTCAAAAATTTACGCCGCTTGTTGCAGCGATCGTCAAAAACATTGCAAAGGATTCTTTGACGACACAGGACATTGAAGAAGTGACAATGGACACATTTGTTACTTTATGGAAAAATGCGGAAAAAATTCGGGAGGACAGTTTGAAAGCTTATCTGTGCTGTATCGCAAAAACAAAGACGTATGATAAGCTTGATACACTGAAACGAGCAGTGATGATCGATATTGATGATGCCGAGATCGAGGATGATTTTTCTATTGCCGACAATACAGAACAAAAAGAGATTAACAATGTGCTGAATGAGATCCTTTCCGAGATAAGGGAACCCGACAGGGAAATTGTTATCCGTCATTATTTTTATTATCAGAAGCTTTCAAAAATTGCCGAAATAATGCAGATCAATCCCGAAACGATAAAGGTCAAACTGTTCAGAGCAAGAGCAAAAATGAAAAAATCACTGACGGAAAGGGGCTATGCCAAATGAAAAATTTACAGAAAGTGTTTGATGATATGGAAACGGTCAACGGTCTTGACAGCATTGAAGAACAGTCTGTATATGAGGAAACGGGTGTTGACTGCAGCAGAATTGAAAGCGGTGTTTTTGAACGGCTTGGCTTGCAAAAGAAAAAACGTCATACGGGAAAAAGAATGATCATTACGCTTATCGCGGCAGTAATCGGTACGGCTTTGATAGGAACAAC
>CADCRH010000038.1 GCA_902803805.1 uncultured Ruminococcus sp. | reverse complement strand
CGGAATTTATCGGAAGAAGGAGATACCCATACATTCCTCATCATTAATGATGATTGTAAGAAAAGACATTGATTTTTTATTTGCCCAGTTCTTCGGCTCTTTTAGTGCAGGCTGCCATTGCGTCGATAATTGCCTGCGGCACATTACGGTCATTGAGAACTTTCAGCGCTTCTATGGTCGTACCGCCCTTTGACGATACCTTTTCGATCAGTGTTTTGGGAGTATCACCGCTGGAACGGAGCATTTCCGCACTTCCCTCAAAAGTTTTGCAGACAAGACCCAGAGCCGCTTCTCTGTCAATACCGACCGATACGGCATAGTCAACCATCGCTTTGGCGAAAAGATAAACATAGGCAGGACTGCTGCCGTTAACGGCAATAATAGCATTCATCTGTGATTCGGGGAGAATTTGAGTATCACCCGAAAGAGCAAACATTTTATGTACTTCATTAAAATCTTCATCGGAAATATTTTCCGAACGGCACAATGCGGTGGCACCCTTGCCGAGCAGAAGCGGCGTATTAGGCATTACTCTCACCATCGGGCATTTGATACCAAGTCCGCGCTGAACATATTCTATGGATATTCCTGCGGCGATGGTAACAAAAACTTTTGTATCATTGGCAGAGGATCTGATCTCCGAAAGAACTTCATCGTAGTTCTGCGGCTTGACAGCAAGAACGATGATGTCGCTTTTTTTTGTCAGCTCGGCACCCGAAGTGACGGTATCAATTCCCTTGTTCTTCATTACGGAAAGTTTTTCTGTGTCAAGGTCAAACACGGAAATATTTTCGGCTGACTTTGCCTTATTTTTCAGAATTCCGTTAATAATGGCGGTCGCCATATTGCCTGCACCGATAAAACCGATTCTTTTTTCACTCATTGTTAAGCACCTCTTGAATTTTTTGTATATTGATATTTTACTGTTTTTTTTTCGATATAGCAATAGTTTTTTGAAAATAGAAGAAACGGCGGAATGACACCGCCGTTTCTGTAAGGATAAATGTATCTTATTTTAGAAGGAAAGACAAGAGGGACTTGGGAAACCGTGTTTATTGCTTCTGCCGTCGGACACATAGTCGTTGTAGAGGAACATTTCAAGCTCATCCACACGTCTGTAAAGAAGTCCGTAGTAGCATACGCCGCTTGCGTGATGGTAAGCAAGCATTTCTTTAATTAATGCATTTTTGTTGACATATCTTAAATCTCTGCCGGTTGCCGTTCCGCTTGATGAAGTCACATTCAAATAAGTACCGCTGCAATAGCCTGTCAGACCGCTGCTGGTTTTTACTTGATACCAAACGCTGTTATACTTGGTGGTGCTGACAAGTGTAACGGTTTCGCCGTAAGAAAGAACGGTGATAACATCGGAAGCGGTGGTCGGCTCCTGACGGAGATTCAATCCGGTATCGGATGTTACTGTTCCTGTCATTGTGGTGCCGCTTGAAACGGTTCCGTAAGAGTTAAGAAGGATATTTCTCAAATCGGAGGAATACGTCCAGCCTGTACCGAGGTTATAAGAGAAACTTACCAATGCATCAAACTGCTGTTGGTTAAATCTTACATTATTGCCGATCAGCATATCATTGACTCTTGATGTATAGCTGTCATTATTGACCGCGTCAACCAGAAGCGCATAGGCTTCATTCTGTGTCAGATTATTATAGAATGCATTGCCCGACCATACCACATAACCGTAACCGATCGTCGGAAGATTGTTGGCGAGTGTGTCATAGGTGATTTTTGACACAAAGCCTTCTTTTTCACCGATGAAACTGATCAGACTGTCGCTGGCACGAAGTCTGTCAAGTCCTGTCGTGCTTGCATTGGTTTTTGAGGTTACGTAAATGTCGGCTTTGCCGTCCATATTCGTTTTCCATACGCCGTCTTTCTGAGCATATGCGGTAACATCAAAAGTTCCTGCCTTTGTGGTTTTGTATGTACCTTTCCAGATATAAGTATTGCCGTCCGCAACTTTGCTTGTCGCATTGACAACCACATTGGTGCCGTTAACGTTAACATTGAATTTTACGGCTGTTCTGGTTTTGTCGGTAATTGCGACGAGTGTTACGTTTGAGTTGAGCGTTGCCGAATTCGGTGAAGAATAGACAAAGCGTATCGGTGCGGCTTCGTGGACAGTTACTGCACAAACGGCTTTCTGTCCGCTCGAATTGACATACGAGATAGCAACATCTCCCGGCTTTTTACAGTAGATAAAGCCCTCGGAAACAGTAGCGATCTCAGAGTCGCTCGTTTCCCACCAGCCGGAACCGTAACCCTTAATATAAATGGATTTTCCTGCATTGGCGGCACGGGTGGAATGCGAAACCGAAAGCGAACCGGAAGATACACTTTTGACGGTTACTTTACAGGAAGCGGTCACTGTACCTGTGGAATCGGTGGCGGTAATGGTCGCCGTACCTGCTTTCAGACCGCTGATCCTGCCGTTGTTCACACCTGCCACAGAAGTATTGTTCGACCGCCACGTAACGGCTGTCGAGGATGAATTGGTGACTTTTGCCGTAATGACTGCCAAAGAGCCTTCATTAACGGTAACGCTTGAACTTGACAGTGTTACGGTAGCCGCAGTCTTTACAGTAACTGCACACTGGCGCGATACCAGTCCCGTAGAATCGTATGCGGTGATGGTCGCCGTGCCGGGCGCCACACCTGTTACTTTACCATTACTGTCAACCTTTGCGACAGCAGTATTAGAAGATTTGAACTTTACTTTTCCCGTAGTAACGGGAGTTGTAGTTGCTGTCAGTGTGAATGACTGTGACGCGGTAATGGTTTTGGAAGCGGGACTGATCGTCAGAGATATAAAATCCGTTTTCACTGATTTCACAGTACATTTTGCGGTTTTTCCCGTTTTCGAGTCAACTGCCGTAATGACCGCACTGCCCGACGAAACACCTTGTATCCAACCGCCCGATGTTACCGAAACCACAGAGGGATTTGAGGATTCCCATTTGACATCGCCTGTATTGTTTTTTGGGATCAGCTTTATTTTTTCGCCTACCTTAACGGTCATTGTGCTTTCGGGAAGCGCAATGTTCGGGGCATTTTTTACGTCATCGGTAACAAATATCAGTTTGGATATTGCTGCATAACCGATCGTTCCGTCTTCCAGTTTTACCTTTGCCCAAGCCGAGTTGATGAAAACAACAACATCGACTGATTCGCCCGGTGCATAGGTTTTGAGAACCTTTGACTCTTTCGAGGATTTCTCATAAACGGGAAGTGTTGCCGCCGCTCTGGATTCCGTCGTAATATCCAGATAGCGCGCGATACAATAGCCCGTGGAACCGTCGGCAGTCTTTACCCTATACCATTTGGGATTGGAAGTATCAAGAATCGTTACTTGCGAATTTGCTGTGAATTTTTGCAGGACATTTGCCGTTGTGGTGGGAGTATCTCTCAGATAAAGAACCGATGTGGTGGTTTTTGCCGATAAATTTTCGGGAACAGTTGCAGCAGAAGCGGCGAAGGAGAACGAAGCCGTAAGAACAGCCGCCATACAAACAACTGTCAATGTTTTGCGGATCTTATTTTTCCTGCTCTTTTGCTCCTCGGAAAAATATTTTCCGTGACTTTTCAATATCAATCTTGCACGACCTTTCCAAATATAACAAATTTGTAACTATCCATTGGCAAATTATTTCAATAACTGTAATAATTATAACGTGCCTTTAATTATTTTTCAACTGTCATTTTAGATAAATCCAACAAACATTTTACAGCAAAATGACAAATCATTCAACAAAACGTTAACGATTATAACATTTTATTGAATAATTTGAAAAAAATGAGTAACAAATCTTATTTTTAAAATTTAAAATAATTTAATTTTTAAACAATTTTGTAACTATTTGGATCACTTTCTTTGCATAACGCTTTTCATACAGCGTCAGTGTACGGTCATACAGCAGAAAAACAATATTCAAAAGTACTAAAAATATCAGCGGAAGTTCGATGCCGAACATTTCAAATTCCTCCGCAGGCATCAGGAAAACAAACCGCATTATCCAATATATCAGCACAGTTGCCGCATTAAACAATACAAGCTTCAATGCCAACGAAACGATTTTCGGCTTTATTTTATGAAACTGCTCTCTGACCATCGGGTAATAACCCAAAAACAGAATAAAAAACAGGGCACATTCTTTCTCTGTACAAAACAACAGTGAAAGAACCGAAACCGCTGCAAATGCCGAGCAAGCACAGCTTTTGCCGGAAATAAGCCTCAGAATGTACAGCGCTGTTCCTGCAGCGGCAGGAAGTATGTATAATCCGACAGTAATAATATTGGACGAGAACATCAGTACAACGGACAGCGCCGAGATCATTCCGCCAAAAGGATAGTGTAAAATAAAGTGTGTAAGTAAGATCGAAAGATCAAGCTTGCACACTTTATTTTACACTAT
>CADCRH010000037.1 GCA_902803805.1 uncultured Ruminococcus sp. | reverse complement strand
TAACTCTTTTAAAAGGTATTAACAGAACCTCTGAAAAATATATTGCAGTAAAATACGGGAAAAATGATACAATTATTGCCGGTGACGAGGGATTTAAAGAGTTTTACAATCAGTATCAAGATGAACTTGACAGCATAGGCAAAAGACCTGACTTACTCATATTCAAAAAAGAAGATTTTCATTATAATACAAATGATATATCGGAGTTGCCAATTAATGAGCTGGACTTACTTGTTCCAAAGGCTTTATGTGGAATAGAAGTCAGATCAAGTGCATTTTTAATGAATAAGTATGAAACTTTTATGGAAGAAAGAAATACCTTGCTTGCAGAACAAGCTTTTAATATCCAACATTATATATTAGAAAACTATGCCGCTTTACTGAAAGAAAAAGATGAAGCTCTTTACGATATTATTCATTCTATTGATGAAAATAATATGCACGCAATATCATACAGAGTTCCTTCTTGGAAAAGTTCAGTCCAGCTGGCGGAACTTTCTAATTATTTGAAAAAATTAAAAGAGAAGATAACTTCAATAAACAAAAGAACTTTTTTAAGTATTACCCCGAAAGTTGAGGATTTAAAGGTAGTATATAATTGGATAGAAAAGTACAATGTTCCTCATTTTTATGTTCAGGTTTTCTTTGACAAAGCATATGGAATTTCCTACAAGAAGATTTTAAGTTTATTGTCAAAACCGGAATTGGAAAATAAGAAATATTTTATTGAGGGTGATATAAAAAATCAAAACAAACTCACAATAAAAATAAAAGCAAATGACGAAGCGAGAATTCTTGATAAGATAACATTGCCTAATCACCACAGTGAAATGAGAGAGCTTGGTCGTGGCAGATTATTGTTTTATGTCAAATTTGATGACAGTCTTTCGGTAATTAATAAAAGTGAATTTAATCATTTGTTCGGAGTGGAGCTTGAATGAAAGCAAATAAAAAATTGGGGCAGTTTTTTACAGATAAAAAAATCGCTAATATAATGGTAAAATGGGTTACTCAAAATTCACCCGAAACTTTACTTGACCCTGCGGTCGGAGCAGGAGTGTTTTTGAAAGCGGCAGATAAAAAAATCAAAAAATATGCTTGTGAAATTGATGATAATATTATCAAAAATTTTGCTTTGTATAATATGGATTGGGAATTGTTTGAAAATGATTATTTATTACAAAACTTTCCGTTCAAATTTGATGCGGTGGTTTGTAATCCTCCTTATAACAAGTTTCAGCAAATAAAAAACAGAAGCGAGTATATAAAAATATTGAAAGAAAAGTACAATGTTTCACTGAGCGGCTACTCTAACTTATGTGTATATTTTCTGATAAAAAGTATAAATGAATTGAATACAAATGGAAGGTGCTGTTATCTTGTTCCGTATGAATTTTTAAATACAGGATACGGAGAAAAAATCAAAGAGTATTTTTTAAAAACGGGTGTAGTTGATACTATTTTAAAATTTAATTCCGGTTTAAAATTATTTGATGATGCAATCACAACATCTTGTATTCTCTTTATTGAAAACAAAAAACATAAAGGGATTAACTTTTTATGTATTGACAGTCTCAATGATATAGAAAATTTCAATTTAGACAAGCAAAAGAAAACAGAAAATAATGTTTTTACAGACTATCAAAAGTTAAAATCCGAGGAAAAATGGCTGAAATATTTTTTTGATTACAAGTCAAATAATATATACTTCAATCAATACAATGATGATTTTGTTCCATTCAGTGCGATAGCACAGGTGAAAAGAGGGATTGCTACAGGAAACAATCACTTTTTTACATTGAATTCCAGTCTTATCAATCAGTATCATTTGAGCAGTGAGGTTTGTTTGCCGTGTATATGTAAATCTCCCGATGTATCGGATTTGTTTTTTACTTCCGATACATTCAACGAATTATTGAATAAAGATAAGAAGATATATTTATTTAATGGAGCAAATGCTGTGACAAACAGTGATTTTAATTATATAAAATACGGTGAGGAAAACAATGTTGACAAATCATATTTAACAAGCCACAGAAATCCGTGGTTTGCTATTGAAAATAAAGAGCCGTCACCAATATGGATTTCGGTTTTCAGCAGAAACAAATTAAAAATCATAAGAAACAAAACGTCTGTTAAAAATCTTACCACTTTTCACGGAATACATTTTAAGAAAAATGTGTCGGAAGAAATGATAAATATGATGTTTTGTTATCTGATAACTCCTGCTGCACAAAATATGCTTTATATGAACAAAAGAGAATACGGTAATGGTTTGGACAAATTTGAACCAAACGATTTAAATAATGCATATATTATCAATTTGAATAAAATAAAAGAGAGTGAAAAGAAAGAGATATTGAATATATATTCTGAATTACAGCTAAATCAAAATACAGAAAAATATATCAACGAGCTGAATAATATATTCTTGAGTTATATCAAATTTTGAGGAGGAGAAAAAATGGCAGGACTTTCGCCGCTGATGCAGCAGTATTTGAGTGTGAAAGAGCAAAATAAGGATACGATCGTTTTCTTTCGGGTCGGGGATTTTTATGAAATGTTTTTTGATGACGCAAAACTGGTGTCAAAGGAACTGGAGCTGACGTTGACGGGAAAGGACTGCGGACTGGAAGAAAGGGCGCCGATGTGCGGTGTTCCTTTCCACAGTGCCGAAACCTATATCGGCAGATTGGTCGCAAAAGGCTATAAAGTGGCGATATGCGAACAAACGGAAGACCCCTCCAAGGCGAAAGGTCTTGTGAAACGGGAAATTATTCGTGTTGTTACCCCCGGCACAGTGATGGAGTCCAGTATGTTGGACGAAAGCAGCAACAATTTCATATGCAGTATTTTTTCTCAAAAGAATAAAACAGGTGTTTCGTTTTGTGATATTTCGACAGGAGAACTTTATACGACGCTGATTTTCAACAGTTCGCAGGAAAATGCAATCAAAGATGAACTGTTGAAATTCAGTCCGACAGAAATTCTGATCGGCGGAGATGTCGTGGATTTAAAAACGCTGGCGCCGTTTATTAAGGATAAGCTTTCTGCGTGTGTGACAATGCTGGATGATGAGGATTTTTCATTTGCCGATGCCGAGAAATTGATTTTGAATCATTTTAGGGCGCAGAATCTGGAAGAAATGCATTTGAACGGCTGTGAACAAACGGTATCTTCTCTCGGTGCGCTGATGTCGTATCTGATGAGAACACAAAAGAGCGGTCTGGAGCGTATCAGCAAGTTTGAATTTTACAGTGAAGAACAGTATGTTCATCTGGATTTCAATACACGGAGAAACTTAGAACTGACAGAACCGCTGAACAGTAAAAATAAAGCAGCGTGTTTGCTTTCGGTTCTTGACAAAACGAAAACCGCTATGGGAAAGCGCCTGATGAGAAGCCGTATCGAGAAACCGCTCGTCAATATTGCGAAAATCGTCAAAAGGCAGAACGGTGTGACGGAACTTTTTGATAATCTGATGATGAGGTCTGAGCTTCGGGATGCTTTATCGGGAGTCACGGATATTCAGCGTGCAATGACAAGAGTGGTTTACGGTTCGGCGAATGCACGGGAACTGCGTTCAATGTGCAATGCGTTCCGGTGTCTGCCGGATGTCAAAGCGAGTATTGCCGAGGCAAAAAGCGGCATTATCTGCGAAATGTACAATGACCTTGACACGCTGTCCGACCTTGCCGAAATGATCGACAGTGCTATTGTTGACGAACCGCCGTTCAGTGTCCGTGAGGGCGGAATGATTCGTGACGGTTTCAATACGGAACTGGACGAGATCAGAAACGATATGAACAACAGTTCGGATATAATGGCGCAAATTGAAGCAAGTGAGCGCGAAAGAACAGGGATTCCGAAACTGAAAATCGGCTATAACCGTGTTTTCGGCTATTATATCGAAATCTCCAATTCCTACAAGGATTCCGTTCCGGACGATTATATCCGCAAACAGACGCTGACAGGAAAAGAGCGGTTTATCACACAGGAACTGAAAGACCTTGAAAGACGGCTTCTCGGTGCCAAAGACCGCCTATGTGAGCTTGAATTTGCTGTGTTCGATACCATCAGAAACCTGATCGCGGAATCGTTGGAGCGTGTCAACAGAACCGCCGCGGCTTTGGCGGAACTGGATGTTCTTGCCTCTCTTGCGGAAACCGCCTTCCATCATAATTACTGCTGTCCGACCATTAGCGATAACGGTGTGATAAAGCTGACCGACAGCCGCCACCCTGTTGTTGAAACGATCATTAAGGATACGGCTTTTGTTCCGAATGATGTTTTTCTCGATATGTCGGATAACCGTGTGGCGATCATCACGGGACCCAATATGGCAGGTAAATCCACCTATATGCGTCAGACTGCCCTGATCGTTCTGATGGCGCAGATCGGTTCATATGTGCCTGCAAAAAGTGCCGAAATATCCATTGTTGACAGTATTTTTACCAGAATCGGCGCTTCCGACGACCTTTCAACGGGTCAGTCAACGTTTATGGTGGAAATGAACGAGGTAGCCTATATTCTTAAAAACGCAACCAAAAACAGTCTGCTGATTCTTGATGAGATCGGACGCGGAACATCGACTTATGACGGAATGAGCATTGCCCGTGCCGTACTGGAATATGTTGCCGATAAGAAAAAACTCGGAGCAAAGGCACTGTTTGCCACTCATTATCACGAACTGACTGTGTTGGAAAATACCGTCAAGGGAGTGAAAAACTATAATATCGCCGCCATTAAGCGCGGTGACGATATTACATTTTTACGTAGAATTATTCCGGGAGCGGCAGATGAAAGCTATGGTGTAGAGGTGGCAGGACTTGCCGGCTTGCCGGAAAGCGTGATACAGAGGGCGAAAAAAATCCTTGCCGACCTTGAAAGCGGCAAACCGCAGCCAAGCCGTAAAAAACAGAAACAGGAGGAACCGCAGTTAACACTGGTTCCCGAAGAAACGGCACTGGAAAAACGTATCCGATCAATTGACATCAACACCCTCACACCGATAGATTCAATGAACATACTTTTTGAGCTTATCAAAATGGCAAAATCATAATAACACAAAGCCGACAATTCGTTAATAGGAATTGTCGGCTTATTTGATAGTTTGTTTTTATC
>CADCRH010000036.1 GCA_902803805.1 uncultured Ruminococcus sp. | reverse complement strand
TTAAATATAAAGCTGCTTTTTCACAAGACATATTCCAATGCATATTTTTTATCTTGTTATTATATTGATGCTTTGGTTTCATTTTACAATACAACTCAAAAGATTCATTCAAAATATGTTTCAGTATTTCTATATTAGAAGTTGCTTCGATTGCTTGAAAGGTAGGTGTATATGATTTATTTGCTGTATAAATATTCTTTCTCATTACAATATCTCCATCTATTCAATAATTAGCTGTTAAATTCATTATATAATACGGCATAAATAAAAGTCAACGGAAAAGGAAATAAATGAATGTAAGAATAAAAATTATATCAATTAGCTATTGTTAAATATCTCTAACTGTGTTATAGTATATATAGAATCTTCAAAATTAATTGAAGGAGAGTAGTAATATATATGAAAAACAATAAAATGACGGTGACTCTGATTTGTGGAATGTTGGGGTGTTTGTGTTTTGGCGGCGGCGACTGGCTGATGATGTACGGCGATAATGTGAAAAAATCAGGAGGGATTTTATGGATTTTTATATATGGTTGTTTCCGCTGATTTTTATATTCCATGATATGGAGGAGATTGTCGGGTTTATTCCGTGGCTGAAAAAGAACCGACAGTTCCTTGAAAGCAAGTATTCCAAAATGATAAAATCGTATGACGGTGTAACAACAGAAGGTTTTTCAGCGGCTGTGTTTGAAGAATTGATTGTGTGTATTATCATCTGTATTATTTCGTATCTGACAGATTTTTACGGGATATGGTTCGGCGGACTTCTGGGGTGTGTTCTGCATTTTTGTATTCATATCATAGAATCACTTGTTATCGGAAAATACATTCCTGCGTTGATTACTTCCATTATCTGTTTACCGATTGGAATTATTATTTTGTATCAATGTGCAGGAATATTAAGCTATTCTGTTCCTATGATGATTTTATACGGGCTTACAGGTGTTTTGTTGGTTGCTTTGAATTTGAAGCTGGCACATTTATTTATGAAAAAAATGTAATATGGGGGATATATGTATGAATGTTTTGATTGAGGGTTGTATTCTTGCTATACTGCTTTATGTTTTCTGTGCGTTTGGCATACGGAAGGGAGCAGTCGGACTGGTTCATCTGTATGAAAAGAATGTGCAGGACAGGGCTGTTGAGTTGGGACTGATCACAGAGGAGAAGATCAAGAGGAATGCGGTGATGTTTAAGTCTACGGGGATGCTGCTCTATTTGATATACCCGCTGATATGTGTCTATGCGGTTAACGGCGCAAGGGGATTCGTTTCAGGATTCTGGCAGATCGCTGTCATATGGCTTATTATGGGAGTGTTTGACCGTATCGTCATTGATGGAATATGGGTGGGTCACACAAAGGCGTGGATCATTCCCGGAACAGAGGATTTAAGACCTTATATTTCGCTGAGGGCTCACATTAAGAAGTGGATTATGACATTGGTTATTTATCCGGCAGCCGCTGCGATTCTGGCGGGAATTATGGCACTGATTTTGCAATAAAAGAGTGTATGAGAAAAATAGGGAGTAACAGACAATGATCAATATGCATGAGTTCGGAAAGGAACATAAAGATATTATTGTGATGTGCCATCCGCTTGGCGTATGGTGGGATGTTTTTGAATATGTGATTCCAACATTGGAAAAGCAATATCATCTTGTGATCCCGTCAATGCCCGGACATGATGAAGAACATCCGGAAACAGATTATACAAGCGTGGAGGAAATTGCAGGAGAAATAGTTCAGTGGCTGAAAAGCAACGATTATCGTAAAATAAAGTGTTTTTACGGATGTTCTATGGGCGGCGGTGTTGTGACAAGAATATTGGCGGAACAGAAGATCACAGCCGATTGTGCTGTCATAGATGCAGGAATGACACCGTACCGCCTGCCGAAGGTGCTGACCTACTTTATTGCCGCAAAAGACTGGATCGTAATGGAAATCGGCAAACACGCAAGCCTGAAAATTCTCCGTGGAATGTTTAATGAAGAAAAATATTCTGAGGAGGATTTATTATATGTGAAGAAAGTGCTTGGCAGTATGAGTTCAAAAACAATATGGAGAGCATTTTATTCCTGCAATAATTATTCTATGCCGAGTCCTGTTCCACAGCCGGAATGCCCTGTACAGTATTGGTACGGAGAGGAAGAAAAGAAACTCAGAAAAAATGATATCGCATATATTCGGCAGATTTTTCCCGATACGCGGTTTGTTGAAAATAAAGGGATGGGTCATGCGGAATATTTTACCCTTCATCCCAAGGAGTTTTGCAAGCAGCTGACGGCATTTATTGAACAATAGGAGGTGACATACCATCAGCAGCTATCACAACAGTGACACTTTTGATGGGCTTCGGATTTTTTATGATGGCAAGAAAAAGCATATGGATTCTATGTATGATTCTTGCTGTGGTATGGCTCCTTCATATCCTGTATTTTGTTTTTCGTGTAAAGACAATAACAAAACAGGAAGCAGAGGAGTTTGAAAAAGAAGAAGTGCCGGCAGAAAAATAAGATCATCAGACAGGTGAAAAGCAGACGATACTGTTGCCGGTATGGTCTGCTTTTTTATAGGTATGATATTGAAATATGTTTGATATTATGCTATAATTTTAATCGGTTAGTTATATTTAACTATTGCGTGAAACGTATGAAATGAAAAGAGGAGAGTTATTTCAGTGAAGAAAATAAAAGAAACGGAGAAAGGCTTTTACGGCTGCTATTGGCCGTTGGAAGGGGCAGATTCTGCTATGATCGCAATGCTCGGAGATGACTGCGAGGATTATATGGCAAAATCCGCAGTCAAATGGCTGCAAAAGAATTTCGGTATCAGTGTGCTGACCCTGAGTCCGGCGCATAAGGATTACAGTCACATCAATCTGCCTGTGGAAAGAATAGGTGCGTCGATAGAGTATCTGAAGGCACAGGGAATCAAGAAATTTGCCATTACAGGAGCATCGACAACAGGAATGTTTTCGTTGGTTGCAGCATCGTATTATCCCGAAATTACACTGACGATTGCAATGACACCGTCCGATTTTGTGATGGAGGGGTTCTGTCAGGGAAAACAAGACGGACAAACAGAGTGGCTGGGCGACGGAGAATCAAGTGTGTCGTGGGAGGGTAAATCTTTGCCGTATCTTCCTTATGCTTACCGTCACCCTGAATATGGTAAAAAGATAAAGGCAGAGGCAAAGGCAGGCGGTGATCTGCTTGCGTCCAGAAATATGTTCATTGAATCGGAACGGCTTCATCCGATCCGTGAAGATGAATTTATCAAAATCGAGAGGATCAGGGGAAAGCTCCTTCTAATTGGTACCGAGGATGATGTACTTTGGGAGGCAGCAAAATATATACGAAGAATGGAGAAAAGACTGTCTGAGCGTCCGTATGAATGTGAAGTCGAAAGCTATATTTATGAACACGGAACGCATTTTGTTTTTCCGGAGGGATTGGTAAAAACCATTCTTCCACTGGGAGGAGATCTGATTACAAGAGTATTTGCCGCCGGAAGAAAATATCCGAAGGAGTGTAAGCAGACAAGAGTAGATATTGACAAACGTGTTTCAAAAGCAATCAATATATGGAAAGGTATGGAATGACTTTTACTGAGAGAGGAATGAAAACAAATGGTACTGAAATTGACAGTCGAAGCAATCATCTATTCACTATTGTATGCGGCTTTCAGTGTGATTCTGATGAAAAAGCAGGGAGCCATAAAGCAACTATACAATTATCCCCCGAAAATTCAGGAACGGGCAGTTGAACTCGGCATTACCACCAAAGAAGAAATGGCTGCCAATTCAAAGAAGAATAAACCGTTTGCTTTTGCTGTTATGATAATCGCAAGTCTGGTAATTA
>CADCRH010000035.1 GCA_902803805.1 uncultured Ruminococcus sp. | reverse complement strand
GTGCTAAGATTTTAAACAGGCTCTAAAGGTGCATTCTTTTTTTGAAATTGGATTTCAGGTGTACCATATGGGAGATGACGGAGAGAACGGCGGAAAGACCCACACAGGAAATCACCGTAGGGATCGACCATACCAAATGAATTGCCGAACCGTCAAAGCTCAGTATCAAATATTCTAGCATTACACTGAAAATCCCGACAAGCACAAGACAAATCAGTATGACCGAAAATACCCGATGAGTATTGCGGTACAGAAGTCCGCTGAAATAAATGCCGAGCATTATGTAAAGCATAATGGGAAAAGCAATGTAAGCAAACCAATTGCGGTCCGGTGTGGTCAGATGGTTCATCAGTATCAGAAAAACCGTTGTTGCCGCAAAATCTATCCATACACATTTGGCAAAAACATTATTTTTCAGAAATATGGGCGGCACGATCAAGAACCACGCATATATGACCGAATGAATGACAAACAGCGACCACGTAAGTTTCCCTGTAATAATAAAATTACACAAAGGACACAGCAAAGTCGGTACCAAAAGAATAATGGAGATCAACAGTGCCGCAAAATAGCGAAGCTTTCGCACGACCGTTGCCGCGTCATCCGGCGGATAAGTCGGCAAAATATTCATATCCGCTATATCGATCCGATCATTCGGATTGATGACGGGTGTTGAACAAAGCGGACAACTTTTTAATGATGGGTCAAGTTCAACACCGCAGTTGACACAATAAGACATACGCTCTCCCTCCTCCAACAAAAATAAAAAATATAAGCCTGCAAATTCTCACGGCGGCAAAATTGCCCTCTGTTCCCCGCAGGGCAATTATGAATTATGAATTGGATTCAATTTTGACGGGGATACCCATTTTGATGAGAGAGGTGAAGAAATGGCGTTCGATATGTTTGTCGCGCTTTCCGCTTGTCCAGGTGATGTATAAATTGCCGTTGTAACTTGTGGCGGCGGCACTCGGCATACCTGCCATAAAACGCCCCAGCATAAATTGTACACGCTCCACATAGGGTATCATTTCCTGAGGAAGTGTGATTCTGCCGAGATTGGAAAAGGTGGAGGATACCAATGTTTCACCGTACATTTTAAAGCCGATAAACATTGCAATATTTTTAATGCCCAACGGCATGATACGAACAGCAGGATTCATTTCATCACTCAAATTTTTACACATAATCGCATTCAGATACTTTTCTTTGTTATTCATCCGCATAAAATGATGAACTTCTTCGGTGATCTCTTTCAGTGTAAACTCTCCGTATCTCGGTTCAATACCGGGATTGATATACAGGGCGAAATTTCTCAGCGTTTTGCTTGGATAAATATTTCGCAGATTAATGGGAACACTCACTTTCACGGGATGTTCCGAACGGACTTTGCTTTCGCTTTGACAAAGCATAAATGACTCAATCATCAGTGACACGATAAATTCGGTGACGGTGACACCATATTCTTTGGTATGCTTATGAAGTTCCGAAAACGGAAGAATCCCCGTGATCACGCTTGTCTGTTCATCGGGCAGTTTCGGACTTTTGAAATGATAGCCTCTGAGTTCCTTTCTGCTTTTTAAGGTTTTGAATCTGGCATACCGTTTAAAAGCGTCCTCCATTTCTTCGGGGTCGGCTTCCGAATCGCAGGAGATGATTCCGTCAAAGGGTGGGATTTTGATATTATGTTTCAGCTCGATATAACGCGCGGCAAGCGATTTTAAGAAGATCATACCGCCTGTGCCGTCTGCCAGAGCGTGAAATATTTCTATCGCGATTCGGTTACGGTAGTATCTGACACGGTACGGCATATCGCGGTTATGCTTTCCGCCGATACGTCCGCACGGATTCTTACAGTCCGGTTCCACTGTAACGGGTCTGTCCGTTTCCTCGAAAAAATACCAAAAAACACCTTTTTTCAGTTCCAGATTCAGATTGACAATTCGTTTTCTGATGTCATCCAACGCCTGTTGGAGCACTGCCGCATCGACAGGTTCGTTCAGTGTGACGGACACACGAAAGTTACCCGACCATTTTTTGGTTCTGACGGCAGGATATATTTTTGCGGCATTATCCAGCTTGTACCATTTTTTCTGTTTCAATCTTATCACCGCCATTCGGAATGATAATGAGGGAATTAATTCAAAATCGGAGAAACAAACAATGTTTTTTGATTGACGTATATCACCATACCGGGTTTGGAACCTTGCGGTTTGCTGACATAGCGGATTTTGGTATAATCAACAGGAACTTTTCCGGCTTCACGGGCTTTACTGTGTGCTGCCGCAAGAGCCGCCGCATACAGTATGGTATCCTCGTCCGGCTCTTTTCCCTCACAGACGATAATCGTATGCGAGCCGGGTATATCCTTGGTATGAAACCAAAGGTCATTTTTATCGGAATGCTTCAGCGTCAGTTTGTCATTCTGGCGGTTATTCCGTCCGACAAGAATTTTAAATCCGCTTTTGGAAGTAAATTCCAACGGAGGAAGTGCGGCTTCGTTTTTCTGCTTTTTACCGCCCTTTGACTTTATGTAGCCCTGTTCGGTCAGCTCCTGACGAATTTCATTCAGTTCCCGAATACTTTCGGCTCTTGAAAGACTGTCCAGAACAGAGGAAACATAGTCAAGTTCTGTTTCCGCTTTCTCTATCTGCACTTTCAATACCTGTTCGGCGGTTTTTGCCTTTTGATAGTTTTTATAATATTTTTGGGAATTGGCTGCTGCCGAAAGGGCAGGATCAAGTTTGATTCTGATTTTATTCAGGTTTTCGTCATAAAAGTTTTCTACCTCTATTTCGGAAGCACCTTTCGGGATTTGATACAAATTTGCCTGAATCAAATCACCGCAGACTCTGAAATGCTCACGGTCGGAACAGGTTCGCAATTCGTCTTTCTGAATATAGATTTTTTTGATCAGACGTGTTGCGGCATTGTTCAAAAGCTTATTGAGGTCATCGGATTTTTGCTTGATTCGTTCCAATGCATCGCGGCGCGAATAATAGCCGTCAAGAAGCTCGCAGAAAGTTCCGTAATCCTGAAACGATCGTCCCGTACCATACTGCTGAATATCCTCAAATGTAAAATCGATCGGTTTTTTTCCCTGATCAATAATAACATAAGGCTGACCCGAAATTTCACGGATGAAGGCGATCGTTCGTTTCAGAAAAAATCGTAACCGCGTTGTCAGATCTTCGTCAAGTTCTCCGGTAAACACCTCTCTGCCCCTGCCCGTAAGATGTTCCAGTTCCCGACATAAGACAGGGGAAAATCCTTGCAGGATATTTAACAGTGCTTTGGAAAGCGGTATATTTTTCGGATAGTGTTCCACCGCATTGATGATTTCGTCCGCATCGTGTTCCAGAACGCATATTTTATTTTGCTGAGGCGGCATTTCGTACCGAAGTCCCGGCAGAACAAGGCGCTGAGAGGACATTGAAGCGTCAACACGCTTGACGGCATCAATGATCATTCCTTCCCCATCGACAAACACAATATTGCTGTACTGTCCCATAATCTCGACCGCAAGCGTCATCATCACGGTATCGCCCAATTCGTTGGTACCTTCAAAGTCAAGCATTAACAAACGTTCCAGTCCGGGCTGACGAATTTCCCGCAGTCTTGCTCCCGACAGTCTTTTCCGCAGCAGCATACAAAGCATAGGCGGTGTTTTGGGATTTTCATACGAAAAATCCGTCATATTGATTCTCGGACTGTTTGCTCTTGCCGACAACAGTAATTTTCTTGAGCCCTCTCTTGAACGCATAGACAAAACGATCTCATCTCTTGAGGGCTGATAGATCTTATCAACTTTACTGTTGATCAGATTTTCTTCCAGTTCTTTTTTGATATGTCTTAAAAATGCTCCGTCAAGTGCCATAATCTTTATACTCCAATATATTTTGTTCTGTCTGTAAATGTTTTTGATTTGATAAACTGTGTATCTTTGAATCTCTCGGATAAGAGGTCAGCCAAACGGTCAATAATGATATTTTCGGACTGAAAATGTCCGAGGTCAAAAACGGATATATGACGCTCATTGGCATATATGATCTCGTGATGTTTGATCTCTCCCGTTATCAATGCGTCCGCTTTCAGCAGATTGGCAAGATAAATATTACTTCCGCCTGCACCGCACGAAACCAGCACGGTTTTGATTTCATTGTTAACGTCTGTATAACGCAGACCATTCAGTTTCATACGCTTTTGGATATTTTGCGCAAGACCGTCACTGTCGGTTCCCTGCTCTAAATGTCCCAGTAAGGCACAATCCTCGTCAAAACGTTCATCCGCAGTAACTCCGACCGCCTTGGCAAGACTGTCGTTGACACCGCCCTCGGCAATGTCAAGATTGGTATGTGCGGATAGGATCGTCAGACCGTTCTTCGCCGCGAGATATACTTCATCATTGGAGGAAACGGATTTTATCGCGTGAAAAATAACGGGGTGATGAGTAACGATAATTTTGGCACCGATACGCACTGCCTCCTCGATCACGGATTTGGAAGCGTCCAACGCAAGAAGTACTTTTTCACTTTTTTCTTCACGGCTTCCTATGAGCAGCCCTGCATTATCAAAGCTCATCTGCGTACAAAACGGAGCAAAACTGTCAATATAATCATAAATTTCTCCTGCACAAATCATTGTTATCACCTACTCAACTGTTGATATAGCCGTCAAAATGTTTCGTAAGAATGGCAAGACGCTGATAGGCTTCGGAGTTTTCATCATAGGCACGAAGCTTTTTTTTCAGTTTTTCATTCACCGTATGGATATATCGTTTTGCTTCATACGAACTGTTTCCGGCAAGAAGTCCTATGTACTGAAATTCCTCATCCGGCTCTCTTTTTATACCGTCATATTCGCATACCATTACAGAGTATGCTTTTTTTCCCGAAACACACGCCTTTTCATTTACGATACGGAATCCGTTTTCGCACAAAAACAAACGCAGCGACTCTGCTCTTGTCATAGGCTGTAGAATCAATCTACGTCTGTTGTCGCAAAGCCACTGCTGTTTTTTGATAATTTTTGCGATAAGTTCGCCGCCCATACCTGCCATCACAATATCCAATGCGTTTTCGGGATCAATCTTGTCCAGACCGTCCGACAGCACCGCCGAAACGATCGTTTCGGTATGATACTGCTGAATATTGTTTTTGGCATTTTCGAGCGGACCGACACGGACATCACACGCAACGGCAGATTCGATCTTGCCGTTCCGTGCAAGCCATACCGGTAAATAGGCGTGGTCGGTACCTACATCAACCAGTCTTGTCCCCTCACGCACGAAAGAAGCACACAGCGCAAGGCGGTTATCAAGACGGAACAAAGCACCGCTCATCTGTTACACCACCAAAAATTATTTATTTGCGATATGCTCGTTGATCTTATTAACAAGCTCATCAACGTCAACGCCGTGAACCGCGCAAGCCTGCTCAACGGTTTCTCCTCTTGATGCAGGACAGCCAAGACAATGCATACCTATTTCAAGAAAAATCGGTACGGTTGTTTCATCAATATCGAGAATATCTCCGATAATTGTATCTTTTGTAATCTGTGCCATATTTAACATATCCTTTCTTTTTATATTATACCCACATTATAGCACCATACTCCCCAAAAAGCAACCACTATCAATTTATATTAATTCATAATTCACAATTCACAATTCATAATTGCCCTGTGGGGAACAAAACAGGATCGCGCAGCCGAAAAGAATGAGAATATGCGGAAGTATTTTTATTGGAGCTGATTGAGAAAAGTCCGAAAATATTCGGGAAGCGGTGCGGAAAAGGTCAGTGTTTCTTTTGTGCGAGGATGAACAAAAGAGATATAGTAGGCGTGAAGACATTGACCGTTCAGACTTTTCAGATAATTTTTGCCGCCGTAAACCGGGTCGCCTGCAACAGGGTGTCCTTTATATGCCATATGAACACGGATTTGATGGGTGCGTCCTGTTTCGAGCGTCAGTTCTATATGTGTATAGCCTTTATATCTTGCGATAACACGATAATGTGTGATCGCATTTTTAGAATTTTTCGCTGTAACGGTCATTTTTTTCCGGTCGGTCGGATGCCGTCCTATCGGTGCATTGACAGTACCTTCTTCTTCTTTAAAAGTTCCGACGGCGACTGCCTGATATTTTCGTGTGAAGCTGTGTTCCTTGATCTGCTCCGCAAGCAGTCGGTGTGAAAAATCATTTTTTGCCACGATCAGCAAGCCGCTGGTATCTTTATCGATTCGGTGGACGATACCCGGACGCAAAACTCCATTGATACCCGAAAGACTGTCGCCGCAGTGATACAAAAGGGCATTGACAAGGGTTCCGCTGTAATTTCCCGACGCAGGATGAACGACCATTCCTCTCGGTTTATTGACAACAAGCAGATCATCATCCTCATAGACGACATCAAGAGGGATATTTTCGGGAAGTGCTTCGGGTGCGACAGGTTCGGGAATGTTCATCTCTACTCTGTCACCCGATCTCAGCTTTAAATTTTTGTTCGGCACAATGCCGTTAACGGTAACGCTGCCGTTTTCGATCAGCTTCACGGCTGCGGAACGTGTCAGTTCCTCATCATTTTCTGCGATAAAGCTGTCAAGGCGTTGATTGACGGATTCGTCCGAAACGGTCAGAATTTTGGTGGTCATCCTTGTTCCTCCGCCGCTTTGGTAAGCTTTTTTTCATTGGAGTTTCCCGAAAAAAGCAGGCTTATCACAAACAGTGCCGCACCGATTGTAATACAGTAATCCGCAAGGTTACAGACAGGCGGAAAGAACGAAACGGCAAAATAATCCACCACAAAGCCTCTGAAAATTCTGTCGATCAGATTGCCGATACCGCCGCCAATAATCAATGTCGTTGCGGTAAGAAACAGTTTTCCTTCAAATTTTTTGGATATGATGAGATAAATAAAGATTCCCATTATCACGAAGGTAATGATGGTAAATATCCAGATACTGTTTTGAAACATTCCGAATGCGGCACCTCTGTTTTCTACATAGACAAGCGACAAAAGAGAATCGATCAGTGTCACGCTTCCCACAGGTGCGAGATTTTGCAGAACAAAATATTTGATGATCTGGTCTGCCGCCGCAATCACAACCGAAACAATTAAAACAATGGCTAATGTCATAGATATCCTCCCGTATTTAGTATGAAAGGGGAAAACCGATCGGCTTTCCCCTGTTGATTAAGCGTTGATAATGTCTGTGAAGTCACTCGACTGAATGACCTCTGCACATCTTGTACAAAGTGTCGGGTGATCTGCATTTTTGCCCACTGTGTCGCTGAACGACCAGCAGCGTTCGCATTTTTCGCCGTCTGCGTGCTTGACCTCAACGGTCAGTTCGGCAACAGGCGCTTTTGCAATTTCAACCTGTGATACAATAAATGCTGTAGCAAGTTCGCTCTCTGCTTTTTTCAGGAAATCGTACTGCTCGCCATCGGCTGTCAGAATAATTTTTGCTTCCAGTGATGAACGGAGTGTTTTATTTTTGATCTCAACTTCCAGTGCTTTTTTGACAACATCTCTTGTTTCGTGAATTCTGTCCCAAAGTGCCACAAACTCGTCATCGATAACGACCCCTGTTTTTGACGGCATATCGTTAAAGAGAACGTTTTCTTTGTTTTCCTTATCGCTGTGGGGCATATACTGCCAAATCTCGTCAGAAGTATAGGCAAGAATCGGTGCGATCATTCTTGTCATTGCGTCAAGAACGGTATAAATCGTTGTCTGTGCGGCACGTCTTGATTCACTGTCAGCGCTTTCGGTATAAAGTCTGTCTTTCAGTACGTCAAAGTAGAAGTTGGACATATCGACAACACAGAAATTATGGATTGCCTGATAAACCTGATGGAAGTCAAATTTATCGTAGCCGTCACGAACTCTGTCGTTCAGTGCGTCAAGCTTTGTCAATGCCCACTTGTCGAGCGGCAAAAGCTTATCGAGAGGTACAATGTCCTGATTCGGGTCAAAGTCACTGATATTGCCGAGAATATATCTGGCGGTGTTTCTGATTTTTCTGTACGCTTCGGAAAGCTGTTTCAGAATATCGTTGGAAATACGGACATCTCCGTGATAGTCCGAGGAAGCGACCCAAAGGCGGAGAATATCCGCACCATACTGATTGATGATTGTGGCAGGGCTTAAACCGTTGCCCTGTGATTTTGACATTTTTTTGCCCTCAACGTCGATTACCCAACCATGAGTGACAACTGCTTTATAAGGCGCTCTGCCCCTTGTTGCGATTGAAGTAAGAAGCGATGACTGGAACCAACCGCGGTACTGGTCTGCACCTTCAAGGTACAAATCGGCAGGTGACTGGAGATACGGACGAGCTTCGCAGACTGCTACGTGTGAAACACCCGAATCAAACCATACGTCCATAATATCTTTTTCCTTTTCAAATGTACCGCAGCCGCATTTCGGACAGGTAAATCCTTCAGGAACAATTTCTTTTGCGTCGTGTGTATACCAAGCGTCGGAACCCTCTTTTGCGAACAGTTCAGAAACGGCTGTCATCACGTCTTTATCGATAACAGGCTCACCGCAGTCTTTACAGAAGAAAATCGGAATCGGAACACCCCATTTTCTCTGACGTGAGATACACCAATCCTTACGTTCGCGAACCATTGACGTAATTCTGTCCTCGCCCCAGCCGGGAATCCACTGAATTCCCTTAATTGCCTCTACAGCCTCATCCTTAAAGTCTTCTACCGAACAGAACCACTGTTTGGTCGCTCTGAAAAGAACAGGCTTTTTACATCTCCAGCAATGGGGATATTGGTGAATGATTTTCTTCAATGCGAAAAGACGGTTATTTTCTTCCAGATATTGTGCAATAGGCTTATTGGCATCCTCTGTGAGAAGTCCGGCGAACTGTCCGGCTTCTTCGGTCAGTCTGCCGTGAGCGTCAACCGGTACCACGATCGGAAGTTCCGGATAATTGCGGCAAACCTCATAGTCGTCAACACCGTGTCCGGGCGCAGTATGAACACAGCCTGTACCGCTTTCCAGTGTAACGTGATTACCGACAATCACAAGAGAGGTTCTGTCGATAAACGGGTGAGCAGTTTTCATATATTCAAGCTCGCTGCCTTTGATAGTGCCGATGACCTCATAATTTTCCTTGCCTGCTGCTTCCATCGCGGAAACATACAGTTCTTCTGCCATTACGTAATATTCTCCGTCACACTTGATAAGGCTGTAGTTAAAACGCGGACCTACGCAGATTGCAACGTTTGCGGGCAATGTCCAAGTGGTGGTTGTCCATATGACAAAATAAGTATTTTTCAGGTCTGCTCCCATTGCAGAAAGTTTACCCAAATCATCGGTTACTTTAAACTTTACATAGATCGAATGACAGGGATCCTCGGCATATTCGATTTCCGCTTCGGCAAGTGCCGTTTCACAGTCGGGGCACCAATAAACAGGTTTCAGACCTCTGTAGATATATCCCTTACAAGCCATTTCAGAGAAGATCTCGATCTGCTTTGCTTCAAATTCGTGTTTCAATGTGATATACGGGTTATCCCATTCACCGATCGCACCAAGACGCTTAAACTGCTCACGCTGACCGTCAATGTAGGTCATTGCAAAATCACGGCAGATCTTACGAAGCTCTACTTCCGAAATGGAGGTCGAGTTGTCAACACCTGCTTTTTTGCGCGCTTTCAGTTCTGTCGGCAGTCCGTGAGTATCCCAGCCGGGAACATACGGAGATTGGAAGCCCGTCATATTCTTATATCTGACAATAAAATCTTTCAGCGATTTATTCAGTGCGTGACCGAGGTGAATATCACCGTTGGCATACGGAGGTCCGTCGTGGAGAACATAAAGCGGTTTTCCCTCGTTCAGTTCCATCAGCTTTTCATATACTTTATTATCCTGCCAACGTTTGAGTATTTCGGGTTCCGATTTCGGGAGTCCCGCTCTCATCGGAAAATCCGTTTTGGGCAGATTCAGTGTTTTATTATAATCCTGCGGCATTGGTTTTCGCTCCTCTGTAAAAAAATAAATTACAAGCCAAATTCCGACACTGACTCCGTGTCGGAATTTTTATGACGATCACTGTTTGTTATCGTCCTCAATATCGTCAAGCTTCAGCACACCGAACTTGCCGTTTTTGCTGTCGCTGACATTCGTTTTCAGTTCCTCTTTCAATGTATCGGAGCTGAAAATTTCATCTTCTTCCTCTATTTCGCTGTCGTCGATTTCAACAGCTTCTTCCGCGGATTGCTCCGCTGCTTTTTCTTTTGCCTTTTTGATTTCGGACTTCAAATCTTTAATATTGATTTTGATTTCTTCGAAATCGGCATTATCGTTGTTTTTCGTTTCGGGTTTTGTTTCCGTCTTGATTTCCGACTGCTCCGATTCTTTTGGTTTTTCAGGCGTTTTTTCTGCCTGTTCTTTTGCTTTTTCGGCACGCTTTTCGGTATTGATTTCTACCTTGATTTTTGGCTGCTCTTTCTTCTTTTCTTCCAGAAGTCTTGAAGCCTCCTCTGCTGCCTCTTTTGCATACCGCTGAACCTCTTCCTGTACAGCTTCGGGAGAGTGCGGCTCTTGAACCGGATAGGCTTTGTCGAGCTTTTCCCGATAAGTCTTGGATTCCTCTTCGTCAGGCAAAGTATTGATAAGGTCAAGATGGCTTTGATAGGTCGCTATCAGGTGTTCTTTAAATTTAGCCACCTCGTCCTGAATTTTCTTGATCTGTATTTTTTGAGCTTCAATAATACGGTTGTTTTCGTCAACGCTTTTTGATGATTTTGAAAGAACGTTGTTCAGAACCGTTTCAGCCTTTGTACTGGATTCAAGCAATGTTTTCTCTGCTTTGGCATCGGCTTCTTCAACCGTTCTGTCGGCTTTTTCCTGTGCCTCACTCACGATCTTGTCAGCCTTTTCCTCGGCATTCTTCACCAATTTTTTGGCGGTTGCTTCGGCAGTAATGATGGCATCCTGAACGCTCTCGGCATTCTCCTCGTATTTCAGGATCTTTTTGTTAAGCTGTTCTATTCTGTCCTCAAGTTCCTTGTTGGCGATTTCCAACTCCTTGACTCTGATGATAACACCGTCAACAAAGGTATCTACGTCATCGGTTTTGTAACCGCCCAGTCCCGCCTTGCGGAAGCTTATATTCTCGATTTCCTCCAATGTCAGCATTATTTTCTTTCCTTTCTGTACTCAACGTGCGTCATCGGTCGTGTTATCAGAAGTAAATATTGTCGCTTTCAACCTCGTCCATTACATCCTCGCCGGAAAGCTTGACATTGCTGGGCATTACAATATATGTATCTTCTGCAACACGGCTCACTTTACCGTTATGTGCATAAGCAACGCCGCCAAGAAAATCGATGATTCTTCTTGCAACATCCTTGTTGGTCTGTTCAACGTTAAGAATTACTGTATTTCTTTTTATCAGCTCGTCTGCGATGGTGGTAATATCCTTATCAAAGGATTCCGGCTTAAAAAGAACAAACTGTACTTTTGCGGAATCGTGGATATTAATTACATTGTTCTGATCGTCCTCATCACCGTCTATATCATCCGAAGCATCCTCGTCTTCGGGAAGAGCTGTATCTGTATCCTGATCGTCCTCGTAATAATCGTCGTAATCCATTTCCTCCTCAGGCTGTTTCAGAATGTTTTTAAATTTTCCCATAATATTTGCCATAATAGTTTCCCTCCAAATTATCTATATATTCTGGCACCAAACAAAGATGATCCCACTCTGACCATATTGGCGCCGGAAAGAATAGCTTCCTGATAGTCGTCGGACATCCCCATTGACAGGTAATCCATACATACATTATCTAATGTTTTGTCCGAAATGTCAATAAATAATTTGTACATCTTATCAAAAAATTTACAAACCTCGGTTTTATTGTCGCATATCGGCGGAATCGCCATTAATCCTCTTATTTGGATATTATTCAGTTTTGATACATTTTCAATCAGTTCGTCGAGATTTTCCGTCAAAACACCCGATTTGTTTTCTTCACGTCCGATATTCACTTCCAGAAGAATATCGGTATTCACATTGTTTTTGACGGACTGTTTTGAGATCTCATTGGCAAGCTTAATGCTGTCAACCGATTGGATCATTGAAACCTTGCCGATGATCTGACGCACCTTGTTAGTCTGGAGATGACCTATCATCTGCAAATCGCAGTCATTAAGGTTGTATTCGTCGTATTTCGACAGAAGCTCCTGAACCTTATTTTCTCCGATATGTTTCAGTCCGAGAGAAATCGCGTAGTTGATCACGGC
>CADCRH010000034.1 GCA_902803805.1 uncultured Ruminococcus sp. | reverse complement strand
CCTATAATGATATTTTTGGTTAAATCATAAGCAAAAAACAGGTAATTTTGCACAAATATCAGAGATTTTTTCATGCGGTTGCCCTGCATTAAGAATTCATAATTGCCGGAACGGTTTCCATATTGCTTTTATATAATGATTTTTTAATGGATATTGACATTGAGGTTTTGGTATGGTATGATAGTAGAGCCGCATACTGTGGGCTTTTAAGTGAGCTGTGCTCCGCCCTCCGGTAGCGAGTTTATAACAGGTAGGTGCCAAATATGTACGCAGTAATTGAAACAGGCGGAAAGCAGTACAAGGTTGCCAACGGCGATGTTGTATTTGTGGAAAAGCTTGACGCAGAGAACGATGCAACGGTTGACTTCAAGGTTGTTGCAGTCAGCACTGATGACGGCTTTAAGGTAGGCGCTCCCTATGTTGAGGGTGCAAAGGTAACAGGTAAAGTTATCAAGACTGCCAAGGGCAAGAAAATCACAGTGTTTACTTACAAGCCCAAAAAGAGCGAGAAACGCAAGATCGGTCACAGACAGTTCTATACAAAGGTTCAGATCGAGTCTATTGAAGCATAATGATCAATGCGGAATTTTTTATCACCCGTGACGGTGAGCTTCGCGGCTTTCATATCAGCGGTCACGCAATGTATGCAGAAGCGGGACAGGACGTAATTTGTGCGTTTGTTTCGTCGGCGGCTTATATGGCGGCGAACACAATTACCGATATTATTCACGCCGATGCCACGGCAGAAGCGGATGACGGTGATATGTACGTTATGGTAGCAAAAAAGGACGTATCCCTTTGCAAAGATATTCTCGCAGGATTAAAGCTCCATCTTATCAATACGGAGGAGCAATATTCGGATTATTTAAAGGTAAATTATACGGAGGTGTAAGAAAATGCTGAAGATCAATGTTCAGTTATTTGCTCATAAGAAGGGCGGCGGTTCCACAAAGAACGGCCGTGACTCGGAATCCAAGCGTCTTGGCACAAAGCGTGCCGACGGACAGTTTGTACTTGCAGGCAACATTCTTGTAAAGCAGCGCGGTACACACATTCATCCCGGCAACAATGTAGGCCGTGGCTCTGACGACACCCTTTTCGCAAAAATTGACGGCAACGTTAAGTTTGAGCGTGTAGGTCGTGACCGTAAGCAGGTTTCCGTTTACGCAGCAGAACAGTAATGAATGTAACTTTGAAAGAGCTTCGGCAAACGTCGAAGCTCTTTTTATATCATATCAGGTAATAAAATTTATGTATATGGAAAAAGACAAAGTGCAGAGAATCATTGAAAAAAATCACCGTTTTATAAGTCCCTATGAAGAACCCGAAAGTTATTATTTATGGACAGACGATCATTTCACCGATGAGCAAATTACTGATGAGATCATTCATCTTTATTTTAACAAGCTGCAATATGCCGCGGCAAATGCCGATAGGCTGATCAACCAGGCATTCAAGCCCGAATTCTATCAATTTTACGGTGTTGACAAACAGCAGGTTTCCTCTCCCGATGAAATGTGTTCGGGTCTTATTTTTGATTCCTTTGTATTATCTCCCGGACAAAAGCTGATATGTGCAAACCTTTCAAACGACCAATATCTGTTCGGGCATTTTATCGCGGTGGAATGGGATTATCACTGGCAGATAAAAAGTGTATGGATCGATTGAATTTGATATTAGGAGAAAAAACAATGAGCAAAATTGTTATTTTAGTTGGCAGTATGCGAAAAAACGGAAATACCCATTTATTAGCAAAAGCATTTGCAGACGGAGCAAGTAAGAATAATATTGTTGAATTGATTTCTGTTGCCGATTATAAAGTAAATCCTTGTATCGGCTGTAATTCGTGTTTTACAAGGAATGGTAATCAGTGTTTTCAAGATGATGATATGACAACAATCTACAATCAATTAAAAACAGCGGATATTTTAGTAGTTGCTTCTCCCATATACTTTTATGGTATCAGTGCAGAATTGAAAGCAATGATAGACAGACTTCACACACCTATGAGGAATGACTTTAAAATCAAAAAACTTGCCTTGTTGTTAGTCGGTGCGGCAACATTACCGGAGCTGTTTGATTCCGTAAAGCTTCAATATCAGCTTATTCTTAACTTTTTTCATTTAGAGAATTTAGGAACCGTCTTTGTAAGTGGAGTGAAAGATAAAGGTGATATTAAGAAAACCAATGCCTTGGAAAATGCTTATCATTTGGGATTATCAATCAAGTAATTCCAAATCGTTTATACATTAAAATCTTGCTATAAAGCAATAATTATGCTATATTGTAATATAGTTATTTAAGGTCGCTTGTAAAGGAGGAAACATATGTTTGTAGATATAGCGAAAATATTTATTAAAGCAGGTGACGGCGGTGACGGCGCCGTTGCGTTCCACCGCGAAAAATATGTTGCGTCGGGCGGTCCCGACGGCGGCGACGGCGGCAGAGGCGGCAATATTGTTTTTGTTGCGGACAGTAATCTGTCAACACTTGCCGATTTCAGATATAAAAGAAAATATGTCGCTCAAAAAGGTGAAAACGGACGCGGCGGACGCTGTAACGGAAAAAAAGCCCCCGACCTTGTTATCAGAGTGCCGAGCGGCACGGTGGTACGTGAGGCGGAGAGCGGCAGAATCCTTGCCGACATCTCCGATAAAGAGCCTGTTATCGTCGCAAAGGGCGGCAAAGGCGGTTGGGGCAATACGCATTTTGCCACTCCCACCCGTCAGACTCCACGCTTTGCCAAACCCGGTCTGCCCGGTGAAGAATATGAAATACAGCTTGAACTGAAACTTCTTGCGGATGTAGGAATCGTAGGCTTCCCGAATGTCGGAAAATCAACGCTGATCTCCGTTGTCAGCGAAGCCAAACCTGTGATCGCCGACTATCATTTTACCACCATCACACCCGTTCTCGGTGTTGTACGTATGGACGAGGAATCGTCTTTTGTGATGGCAGATATTCCAGGACTGATCGAGGGCGCAAACGAAGGAATCGGACTCGGACATCAGTTCCTGCGTCACGTTGAACGCTGTCGGCTTCTGGTACATATGGTCGATGTATCGGGCAGCGAGGGTCGTGACCCGAAAGAAGATTTTGTTACCATTAATGAAGAACTGAGAAAATTCAATCCCGAACTTGCCGAGCGTCCTATGATCGTAGCAGGCAACAAATGCGACCTTACGGACGATGAAACGGTAGAAGAATTCAAACAATATATTGAAGCGCAGGGATATTCATTTTTCCCGATAATGGCGGCGATCGCCTATGAAGTAAAACCGCTCCTGAATGAAATACGGGAACAGCTTTCCAAGCTTCCGCCGATCGTACGGTATGAACCTGAACCTGCGCCAATTATTTCCGAGGACGAAATCGGCAGACAAAAAGTAACGATCACCAATCAGGGTGGTATCTTCTTTGTGGAGGGCGAATGGCTTTTAAGACTTCTTCGTACCATTAACTTTGACGATTCCGAATCTCTCCAGTATTTCCAGCGTGTACTGATCAGTTCGGGTGTGATAGACGCATTGAAGGAAGCAGGTGTCGCAGAGGGCGATACCGTCAGTATGTATGATGTTGAATTTGATTTCGTTGAATAATGAATTCTTTATATTTTCACTGTTAAGAAAAAGGAAGTGCAGCATTGGGATTATTGTCAATTTATGATTGTGAGCCTAAGAGTTTAAGCCCCCTGACACTGGCGTTTGTCGGGGACGGCGTTTTCGACCTGATTGTCCGCGAGGATATTGTTTGTGCCGCCAACCGTCCCGTAAAAGAATTGAATAAACTGAAAGTGGAGCGTGTACGCTGTGAAGCACAGGCGGCTTTAATGCGTGAAATCGAGCCTGTTCTGACAGAAGAAGAAACCGACATCTACCGACGGGGACGCAATGCCCATACGTCCCATACGCCAAAAAATGCATCCAATGCCGACTATCACTCCGCCACAGGACTGGAAGCCCTTTTCGGCTATCTGTATCTTTCGGGCAACATTGATCGAATCAGAGAACTGATCGCTATTCGCAGATCCTCTTCCGAAAAAACGATGAAAAATAACGGTTGAGGTCAGAAATTTTCTGCTTCTGAACAACTGCAAAGAAACAAAATAATCCACCTGACAGATGAATCATTCCGATCATCTGTCAGGTGGATTTTTCAGTGTTAAGTGCTAACAGAAAGGTTTCCGAGCCTTTTTAATTATTATTGATCAAACGATCAGTCCGCTTTCTTCAAGACGTTCGTTGAAGAAAGTCATCAGCTTGATACAGGGACGGCGGAGCAGCAGACCGAGCAAAAGGGCAAACGGTACGAACGCAAGCAGGCAAAGAAGATTGATCATATAGGATCGTGCATCCACACCGCATACGGCTTCACGCATCATATTGATACTGTACTTAAACGGCAGATACGGAGCGAATGACTGGAACGCCGACGGAAGGACTTCTATGGGGAATGTTCCGCCCGAACCTGCGACCTGAATGACCAGTATAATCACAGACAGCGCTTTTCCAATCACACTGAATGTAATGGTCAGCGAGTAGGTTATGAGCACATAAACAGCGCTCGAAATCATCGCGGAAACGATAAACAGAGGAATATTTTTGCATTGCGTTTGCAGGAAAAAGACATCACCGAGTGCGATGATCAATGCCTGTATCTGACTGAACACAAAGAAAGTCAGAAAGCGCCCGAAGAAAAGCTGTGTGGTGGTGGGCTTATCCAACCGTTTCAATTCACGTTTGGTAAGGTCGGTTTTGATTACCGCAACAAGAACAACACTGCCTACCCAGAAACCGAGTGTCGAATAGAACGGCGTCATTGCTGAACCGTAATTTTCAACGGGGTGAACTTCGGTTGTTTCAAGCGTTACAGGATTTGCCACAAAATTACCGAGTGCTTCAGGACGTTCGATAATGGTCGAAACAAGATTTTCCATTGTGTCATTATCCCTTAATTCCTTTACTTTTTCCTGAAGATTCTTGATTTTGCCCTTATAATCATTCACCAGCTTTTTAATGTCATTAAAGGTCTTTTTGATTTGCTGTAAAGAACCAACTGTGTTGTCAAGTGTTTTTTCAAGGTCGGGAATGTCGCCGTTGATCGCCTGCAAAAGTCCCGATGCATTTTCAAGAACATCATAAACATCATCAACAGCATTATTGATGGAATTCTTGACAGGCTTAAAGCTTGTTTTCAAAGAGGATATTTCATTTTTCAGCGTCTTTGTCAAGTTGTTGATCTCGCTTTTTAAATCATTCGGAAGTTCTCCTGTTTTTTCTATTACATCGGCGGCATTTTTCAGTTTTTCGGACAACTGACCCGTATAAGAATTAATGCTGTTCAGTTTATTAATGGTTGCCGAATTGTCAATACCAAAACTTTCCTGCGTGTTGTTCAGGAATGTGATAATGGTATCATTGACGGAAACAAGCTTATTGTTAACATTGACAAGATTCAGCAGATCATTTGCCGCTGTTTCCGTATCCCCTGCCAGCGTATCGGCGGCGGTTGTCAGCTTGGAATCGATCTCCGATTGTGTTCTCAGTGCTTCATTCAGCATATTGGAAACCGATGTTTTGACGGTGGCAAAAGAATCGACAACCGCATTAAAATCATCATTACAGCTCTTGACAAGCTCTTTGATCTCGTCCTGCGCATCTTTCGGAAGACTGCCGGTGGTTCTGATCGTATTGACTGCGGAATTAATTTTGTCAATGATTGTTTGCTGACGTGTATTGATTGCTTCCAACGTTTTGATGATTGCCGAATTATCAATTTTGAAAATCGTCTGCATATTAGTTAAAAGCTGTATGATTTGATTATCTACAGCTATCACCTGTTCATTAAGCTTTGTAATATTGGCAAGTTTATCGGCGGCACCGTTTGAATCGGCGGCAATTCCGTCAAATGCTGCGGTAATTTGATCTTCTATACTTTGTTGGGTCGATACAGCGGAATCAAGCATATCCGATATTGCCTTTTCAACCTTTTCAAAAGAAGTTTTCAGCGTTTTTATATCACTTTCGCAGCTTTCGGTCAATGCCTTGATCTCGTCGATTGTTTCCTTGGGCAGACTGCCTGTTTGTTTCAGTGTTTCCGAAGCGGCTTTGACCTTATTGTTAAGCTCTGACTGATGACTGTTAAGATTTTGCAGGGTACTAACCGCTTCACCGGTATCAATGTTGATATTTTGCAGGTCTGTCAGGAAACTGATCAAATGCTCGACTGTTGTGGAATCATTCAGCGAATCGGCAATATTGATCAGTTCGCCGGAAGAATTCCCCGAAAGATTATTGAACACGGAATTGATTTGTGAGCTGATATTATCGTGCGTTGTTCCAAGCGAATCGATCATATCCGAAACAGTGTCGGTCGTATTTTTGGAAGCCTTTCTTGTTGCCTCAATGGAAGCTTTGACGTCCGAGGTAATCACACCCGATTTAGAAAGCGTATCACTGACATCGGGAAGCAAATCTTTATTATTGCTGACAAGGGTTTCAAGGCTGTCCATTGTGGAAGTAAACACATCAATACTATCACTGAATGTATCAATCTGGTCATTGAGATCATCAAGTGCTTCCACAATTTTATTTGCTGTTGTTACTTTATCATCCGAAAGGGTATCAGCAGTCAAATTGAGCGTCGTTGCGATAACCTCTGTAATCGTGCTGACATATGTTGAAGAAATCTGGTTCTGGATCGTCTGAACACCTGCATTGGTCATTTTAGGCGCAATGGCGTTTCTTTTTTCGTTCACATAATATTTCAACTCAGCCTGATCAAACTTGCCTGTTGTAACAGAACAAAGGTTTTCGCTGAAATTTTTCGGTATGATCACAGCAGCATAATATTTGCCGTTTTCAACCCCTTCCAGCGCTTCTTTCTCGCTGACGAAATCCCAGCCCATTTTATCGTTCTGTTTCAGATTGCTGATAATTTCATCCCCTGCATTGATCGAAAGACTTTTATAAGTATAACCCTCATCAAGACTGCACACGGCAAAATCAATACCGCCCGTGTTAGAGTACGGATCCCAGTTTGCGGCAATGTTAAACCACGAATACAAAGCCGGAAGAACCGAAATGCCTATGGCAACAATAAATGCAATGATGTTTCTTGAAATCATTTTTAAATCGTTTTTGAATATTTTTAATATGTTTTTCATTCTATCAATCACCCTTTACACCTTTCTCTGTTTTTTCGCTGTCAGGTTCCGAATCTTCACTTACATCAGCCGCCGAAGTCTTTTTCAAATCAATGTTTGTTTCGGAATTTGCATTGACAACCGATTTCGGAGTATTTTGCACCGGTTCGGGCGGTATTTCACTGTTTTCTCCACTGCTCTCGTCGTCCTCGTCATAATCGTAAAAATCATATTGATCTGCAATGCCGAGAAGCTCTTTGAAAGTATGATAGTTATAGTCTGCTCGTATCATCAGAAATATGCAGAACAAAACCGTAGCGATCCACAGAACAAGGAATTCTATTTTACTTTCAAGGCTGAACATCAGCAAAAGATAAATGACTGCCGAACACAAAATAAACAATATTCCGTATTTACGAAGATTTTTTTGTTTTGACTGCAAATCGTTGTACATTCCCAAAACCCGAAGATACGTAAGGTGTTCACGTTCCGACTGTGAGAGCGGCGGTATTTGTTCGCTTTCGTGCTTCACGTGCTTTTTCATTTCTTCAAATTCAAGCGCCTCTTTTTTCTCCTTTTCGGACGGTTCTTTGGCATAATCCGATGCCTTTTTCGGAAGATAATCTTTCAGATTTTCCGAACGGTCAACAGGTTGATGCGCATAATTAACATTCTGATTCTTATTTTTCCTTTTGGACAATCTATCTCCCTCTTTCCAAAGTTAACAAATTAATGATCCTCTAAACAATATATATTATATTTACATTCAAAACTTATGTCAAACAAAGTTAGACAAATCTGCAAAAATATATAACAATTCATTTGCAATATAAAAAAATAAATATCCCCTAGCTACGCCAGGGGATATTTATTTTATGTATCACGCTTTTTCTGTGAAATAAATGAAGCAAAAATGAAAAACAAAAGACTGAACACAAGCAGTATCGCCATATTCAACAGCATAGGTGAAAGTGTTCCAAAGTTAATGGTTTCAAGTGTTGACAATCTGTCATTGGTGTTGATATACCAATAGGTGGGGAAAATATGCGCTATGTCAAGTACCCATTTCGGAAGGTATTCACTTGATACAAATGCTCCGCACAGAAAACTGGAACCGAGAGCAATGACATTAACAATGCTTGTCACCGCATTTTTACTGTGAAGTACTGTACTCAAAAGATAAGCAAGCGATAAAGCACTGATCGAGAAGATAAAGGAGTTTAATATATATACTGCTCCGCGCTGTGTCAGCATTGAATCGCCTATGATGAAAATTCCCATAATACTGTAAACTGCCCAGACAGCGACCGCATAAAGTCCGCTGGAAAGAAACAATATCATACTGTAACGTTTGTGAGGCATACAGCTTATGATGGTACGTCTGCGGACATTGGTTTCATTGAAGCTGGAAAGTACCAGGCAAACAATAAATATGATACACGCATTGAT
>CADCRH010000033.1 GCA_902803805.1 uncultured Ruminococcus sp. | reverse complement strand
TACCCGCAGGGCAATTATGAATTATTGAAGCTGTTCGGTGCTTCCGACTTTGGAGAAAAGACGTCGGGTCTCAAAGGCAAGACCCCGGTGACGCTTTTCAGTCAAAAGAGGGTCACTGTCAAGAATCTGACGGGCGGCAGTCTGTGTGTCCTCCAGAGATACCATTGAGGAGAGGGAGACAATCTTCATTTCGGGTAAGCCGTGCTGACGCGAGCCGAAAAAATCGCCGGGACCCCGAAGCCGTAAATCTTCATCCGCGATCTGAAAGCCGTCGTTGGTGCGGCACAGGGCACGCAGGCGCTCAATGCCTGCTTTGCTCTGTATATCGGAAATCAAAATACAGTACGATTTTGCTGTTCCGCGTCCGACACGTCCGCGAAGCTGATGGAGCTGCGACAGTCCGAAGCGTTCCGCATTTTCCACCATCATTACAGTGGCATTCGGTACGTTGACACCGACCTCTATGACAGTGGTGGACACTAGAATATCAATTTCACCCTTGGCAAAGGCTCCCATAATCCGCTCTTTTTCTGCCGCTTTCATTTTGCCGTGAAGCAAAGCCGTCCGATAAGCCCCCAGTTCCGTCCGTTTCAAATCTTCGATATATTCCTCTGCGGAAACAAGGTCAAGCGTTTCATTCTGCTCCACCAACGGACAAACAATATAGCATTGACTGCCGTTGTCTATCTGCTTTTTCAGAAAGCCGTATGCTCTGCCGCGTTTCTGACTGTCGATCAAAAAGGTATCTACTTTCTGACGTCCCGGCGGAAGCTCATCCAGCACCGACAAATCCAGATCTCCGAATATCATCAGCGCCAGTGTTCGCGGAATCGGCGTCGCCGACATTACCATAATATGGGGACTGTCACCCTTTGCGATCAGCGCGGCACGCTGTGCAACACCAAAACGGTGCTGTTCGTCGGTGATGACCAGATTCAGGCATTGAAATGCCACGCTTTCCGAAATCAATGCGTGAGTACCAATGATAATATCAATTTCGCCGTTCTTCAAAGCCTCATAAACAGGGCGTTTTTTTGCCGCTGTCATTGCACCCGTGAGCAGTCCGACTGTGATACCGCTGTTTTGGAACAACTCGCAGAGGGAACGGTAATGCTGTTCGGCAAGAATTTCCGTGGGTGCCATCAAGGCACACTGACCGCCGTTCCTGACAACCGTATCACACACTGCCGCCGCTACTGCCGTCTTGCCCGAACCTACATCGCCCTGAATCAATCGGTTCATCGGATAAGGACAATTCATCATATCTCCGATACACTCGCTTACCGCGCGTTTCTGGGCGTTGGTGGGGGAGAATGGGAGCAAGGGATAGAATTCCTCCGTAAAGTCCTTTTGAAGCTTATGCGAGGCGGTACGCTGTCTGCCTCCCTTGAGCCGCGCCATACCGAGCTGTAATATCAGCAGTTCTTCAAACACCAGTCTGTTTCGGGCTTTTAGAAGCGCATCATTATTTTCAGGAAAGTGAATATTGCGTATGGCAAAATCAAGCGAACAAAGATGATATTGTTCCCGTATTTCGGGCGGTATGGGGTCATTGGCGGTTTCGGGAAGCATTGCGACAGCCTGTTCCATTGCCTTTTCAATCTGTTTGCTAGTCAGGGCAGCGGTCTGCGGATAAACGGGATGTATTTTCATCCTGTCGGGTTTGGCAACGGCAGGCGATACCATTTCATATTTTGAAAACTGCCGTTTTAAATGTCCATAAAACAAATATTCTCCGCCGCCGCGCAGTTTCTCATAGGTATATTGCTGATTGAAGAACGTCACTGTCATTCTGTCGTAACCGTCAGTCATATCAAATTTAAACAGTGTCATCTTGTTCCGTATCCTTGCAGGAGGATAGGCGCGCTCGATTACCCCTTTGATACAGCAGGGGTCGTTTTGCGGTGCGTCAATGATTCTGACGGGCTCGCTCCAGTCCTCATAGGTACGGGGATATAATCGTAACAGAGAACCGACGGTATCGGCACCGAGCTTTTTAAAAAGTTCGGCTCTTTTTTTGCCGATACCGTTCAGGTTTTCTATCGGAATCTTAAATAATGACGGCACTTTTCTTTCACCCCGTCTTTCCTTGTTTATTCTTTGGGAACAATCTGTGACGCAATCAGCTTTGCCATATCGCCGCTGACATCATCATCAAAAAATCTTGTTAGCTTTCCTTTCAGAAAATCTGCAATTTCCTTTCTGTCGTATTCATTGGCAGCCGCAAGGGGAAGAAGGAGCCAGAAAAGAATTTCATTGTTTTCGTCATTATCGTCAAGCAGGCGTTCCAGTTCATCAATATGAAGCACATTCAGTCTCCAGTGCGGTCCCGTACTGCCGATCTCCTTGCCGTCAAGATAATACAGCACATCACCGGGGTGAAATTCTATTTTCAGGGTCTTTCTGCCGCACGGTTCTTCAAGATAGGTCGGATCATCAAGATAACCGTCGCTTTCGTCCAATACACCGTCATAATAACCTGTCAGCTCATCCCAGTATTCAACATCTTCCTCGTCCGAAAGCTTGTTTTCTTCCAAAAAATCCGTCACTGACAGATCGGTTTCTTCATCATAGGAATTCGGATAGGAAATCTGAAAATAGCCATTCCAAAAATGTTGGTTGTCAAAACCGATGTCCTTGAATGATATTCGATTCATTTCTTGCTATCTCCTTTTAAAGCTGAATTCCCTGAATGGCATTTTCGTAAAGAAAATTTTTCAGGGTGTCACTTTCGCCTGTGTTATAGTAGTCCAGTAATAATGTATTGAATTGTTCCATATATTGATCTGTGATCGTCAATATTCCTGCCCCTGCCATTACAAGAATTTTGTTGGCAAGTGTCAGGCTTGTTCTTTTATTGCCGTCCCAAAAAAACTGACCTCTCGCGCCCCACACAAATACCTCCAATGCTTTATCGGTCGCACTGGCAAGATGGTTCTGTGTGATATTTTGGAGTTCCTGTATCGTTTTTTCGCGTTCCGGAACAGGGGGGAGATAATCCGTTCCTGAGATACTGACCGAACCGGTTCTCAACTTTCCCCACTCTAACGCTTCATTTCTGGCGATCAATTCATTGAGTTTGCACCAATAGGCAAAGGTAATGGGTTCCTCCACCGTATGCAATAAATATTTCCAGGCGTCACGCATATTCAAGATTGCCTGAATATCATCAAGGTGAACATTCGGTACATTGACTCCATTCAATATGGTTTTGGTCTGCGGAAATGTCACGGCTCTGTTTTCCATCCGCATACTGCAATAAACATTTTCGTCCCATTTCTTTTTGGCAAGAAACATACTTTGTTCGGGTGTCAGGTCAAACCGATCGCGAAACATTCAACAACACTTCCTTTCAATAATGGATAAAAACACGACAAGACTACGTTTGACCGTAATCTTATCGTGTCCGATATTTGTCACTTTTTATTCTACTGAAAGAATAAAGTAATAGATCGGCTGTCCGCCGTCGATCAGCGATACTTCCACGTTGGCGCCTGTTCTTGCCTGAACGGCTTCCAGTGCAAGGTTTGCCTGTGTTTCGGTAATGTCCGAGCCATAGATGATCGTAACATACGAGGTATCACGGCTGATCATATCCTTTGCCAGCTTGGCAACGGCGTGAACAGGGTCTTTTGCTTTATGGGTCAGCTTACCGTTGTTGAGCGCGATAATATCGCCCTCTTTGATCTTGGTAGCGCCGAATTCCGAATTTCTTGCGGCATATGTTACCTGTCCCGTTGAAACCGCCTTGGAAGCCGCTGTCATATAATCACGGTTCAGTTCGGGCGTGGAATCGTCCGAATAGGACAGCATTGCCACCAGTCCCTGCGGAATCGTGCGTGTGGGAATAATAATAACCGTTCTGTCCGTCACGAGCGGAACGACCTGCTCTGCGGCAAGAAGAATATTCTTATTGTTGGGAAGTACGAAAACCGTCTTTGCCGGTGTCGCAAGAACCGCTTCGAGAATATCTTCGGTGCTGGGGTTCATACTTTGACCGCCGTTGACAACGTGCTGACAGCCGAGGTCTTTAAAAACGTTTTCCAGACCGGCTCCCGTGGCTACGGCAACAAAACCCACTTCCTCAGCAGGTGCAACGGGTTTCAATTCCTCCCGTTTTCTCTCTTCGGCTTCACTTTTTGCCTTTGCCTTTTCATATTCTTCGTTTGCCTTACGGTGCTGTTCTTTCATATTCTCGACCTTCACCGTTAGGAGCTGACCGAACGTCAAGCCCTCTTCGAGTGCTTTGCCGGGATTTTCCGTATGAACGTGAACCTTGATAATATCGCCATCCTCCGCAACGACCACACAATCACCGATGGTTTCAAGGAACGATTTCAGTTCCAGATGACTTTTGGTACTGTCGGCATTTTTGCCGATGATCAATTCCGTACAGTAGGTGAAGTTGATCTCCGAATCGAACTGCGCGGCGGCATTTTTAAAGAAGTCCTCCGTGTCGTCCTGAGCGCTTCCTGCACTCTCAACGGACGTATCTGCATTGATCATAATGCCGTCACGGAGAAGCGAAAGCATACCCTCGAAAATCAGACAAAGTCCTTTTCCGCCTGCGTCCACCACGCCTGCTTTTTTCAGCACGGGAAGCATTTCGGGCGTTTTGTTGAGCGCTTCGGCAGCCGACGCTGTGACAGCACCCAGCACGATAATGGGGTCATCCTCCACGTCTGCGGCAATTCTGCCTGCCTCACACGCCATTCTTGCGACGGTCAGGATGGTACCCTCTGTGGGATTCATTACTGCGTCATATGCCTTGTCAACGCCAATCTGAAGCGCTTTGATCAATACTGCTCCGTCTGCTTCCTCCACATCCTTGAAGCCGTCTGCGATACCTCTGAACAGCAGGGAAAGGATAACACCCGAATTGCCCCTTGCCCCCCTGAGCATTGCCGAAGCCGCCGCAGAAGCGATCTCGTAAATATTCTGGGAATTCATATCCGCCAGTGCCGCAGAAGCGGATTCCATCGTCATCGACATATTGGTACCCGTATCGCCGTCGGGAACGGGGAATATGTTCAGTGAGTTGACCTCTGTTTTATGTCTTGAAAGATTGTTTGCACCGGAAATCATTGCATTTTTGAAACTTGCTCCGTTTATCATTATCAACACTTCCTTAATTGATTTTTTAGTTATGGCAATCTATCAGCGTCGGTTTGCGGTTCTGTCCGTCATCTGATCTCCACGATCAGTTTGATGGCGGTACGCTCCGCACCGTCAATTTCAATGCTTGTAAATGCAGGAATACACACAAGATCAATGCCCATCGGCGCAAGGTAGCCTCTTGCAACGGCAACGGATTTCAGTGCCTGATTTGCCGCTCCCGCACCGACAGCCTGAACCTCCACACAGCCGTAATCCCTTACGACACCTGCGATGGCACCTGCCACAGAATTTGGTGATGATTTTGATGATACCTTCAGAATCTCCATTTTTATCCTCCTCATATACAATTAAATTTAATGTTCAAAAAATATGAATAAAATGTCACACTACTATAATATATGCAAAATTGATATTATGCAAGTAATTTGTGTAAAAAAAATATTAATTTTTCAGTTTTCATTGATTTTTTACAAAATTTCCATCCTTTTTATGCCAACCGTCTTACCCGTCTTGTCATCCACGGTGAATTTGATACAATCCATTTTACATTTTCCTACTGCAAGGTCGAACCTGACAGGCAGTTTTTCTTTAAATTTTCTGATGGCAAGTTCGGGCTTGACCCCCAGAACGGATTCATACGGCCCCGTCATTCCCACATCGGTGATATAGCCCATACCGTTTTGAAAAATTCTCTCGTCCGCGGTCTGAACGTGAGTATGTGTTCCGAACATTGCGGAGATCCTGCCGTCCAAATAATACGCCAGTGCCAGCTTTTCGGCGGTCGCTTCTGCGTGAAAATCAAGAATAATAATCTTGGTATCGAGCTGCTTTAAAATGCCGTCAATGACGATATACGGGTCGTTTAGGCTTTCCATATACATACAGCCCATCAGATTAATGACCGCCGCCTGCGTCCGTCCGAAATCATAAACGGTAAAGCCGCGTCCGGGGGTCGTTCCGTCGGGATAATTTGCCGGACGGAGCAGACATTCGGAACTGTCAAAAACAGGATAGCTTTCTTTCCGCCTGAATGTATGATTTCCTGCGGTGATCACATCAACGCCGCTGCCGAACAAAAAATTTGCCGACGCCGGCGTAATGCCATTGCCGTCTGCAGAATTTTCCCCGTTCGCGATCACCAGATCAATTCCCTCACTTTTTTTCAGCGTTGGCAGCTTCTCACGCAGAAACCGACACCCGATCGAACCCACCACATCACCGATAGCCAATATATTCACATTATCACACCAATCAAAAAATTTTATCGTTTCTCCTGTACGGATTTCTTTTTAAAAGTGACAGTTCTTTTTGCAAAAAATCCCGATGACACGTTTCTCTGTATTCCCTGATACCTCTTTCTATCGCCTTTCGGGGATTTTTGCTGTCGAACAGCAGCAACGGAATGTTATGCACCGCGTCTGCCGCAAGACGGGCACGTTCGGCATTTTCTCTCAACGCGGCGAAAAGCTCCGACAACACGGCGGAAAGAATTGCATAATATGCTTGCTCTTTGACGACTGCGGTATAAGCGGTATAATAATTCTCTACATATACCCATTGGAACCGTTTGTCATTCCTGCCGTAATGTTTTTGCAGCAGACGGCGAACCGTATTTTCTGCAATGCCGTTTGTGTCATCGGGACGGGCAATATATGCCGCGATCTCCTCCAATGCCGCTGCCATACTGATCGTTTCGGGGTCACTGCGTATGAGAACAAAAATATAATGTAAGTCACAAAAATCATAGTTCAGCAAATACATATCATTCCCCCGATGAATCATCGATAATTATATCTTCTATTTTAAATTTATTTACAAATAATGTCAACAGGAAAATAACCGAAGTAACAAATTTCCTGAGAGGGCATAGAATAGGAGTGTACAGCGAAAGTAAAGGCTGTATCAAAAACAATCAATTTTAATGAAATGTGGTGTTGAAAATATGAGTAACCAATATGAAATGTATCCCGATGTGAACGACTGTAAGGACGACGAGTGCAAGAAGTCTGTCAAGCACTTTATCGATATAAGTGTGCCTGTTGATATTTCCCCGAAAGCAAGAGTCGGAAAAATCGATATGGAATGCTGCGGTGATCCAGAAGTCATCTGTATGGAGTGCGGCAAGAAGAATGTGTGCCGTCTGGTACTGGTGCAGAAGGTCAGCATCAAGATCCCTGTAACGTATTCCTTTATGTCCAAGGTGGGCGAGGACACGGTAGAATGCTGCAAGGATAAGTAATTTTTCCGTGATACGGTCATTGGTGCCGTCCGTCACTGTCAGGTGGCGGACGGCATTGCTGTTTTGTCGGAATTCTACGACTTTAGCATTATAAAGTACTAAAGATTGGAATAAATACCCTTGAAAATCTTACTAATCCTATGATATAATGGGGTAAAAACACGAAATTTTAAGAGAAAGGAACCGGCACTATGAAAATATCGACCAAAGGACGCTATTCCCTGCGAATGCTGCTGGATCTGGCGATCAATCAAAATAATGGCTATATTGCCCTGAAAGATATAGCGGAACGGCAGAATATCTCCAAAAAGTACCTTGAACAAATTGTTCCGCTGCTGAACAAATCGGGGCTTCTGCGCGCCAATAGGGGGTATCAGGGCGGATATATGCTTTCCAAACCTGCGGCACAATGCACCGTTGGTGAAATTCTGCGGCTTACTGAGGGCAGCCTTGCACCAATATCGTGTTTGGAGCACGACATCAATGACTGTACAAAGGCATCGGAATGTATGACCCTGCCTGTCTGGGAGGGGCTTTACAAGGTGATCACCGACTATCTCGACAACATCACTTTACAAGATATTATCGACAACAATGCCGCAATGAACGGCAACGATTATTGTATTTGACCTCAAAACAACATAGGATAAAAATAAGTCACTTACGGTTCGGTAAGTGACTTTATTTTTGGACAAAAGACAAAATAAAAGCGTAAGCAGGGTTAGCTGCTTACGCTTTTTTTCAGTGATCAGTCACCGTAAGTACCCTCAGAGAAGGTAGTTTCGCCGCCGGGCGAGTTGATAATGGAAGTGGTGTCGTTGAGTGATTTGATATACATACGACTCTTCCAATAAGTCTTGTCAAACAGGTTTGCAATATAGCTATCTGACGAATCCTTCTTATTTAAGAGGTATGTGCCTTCATAAATGATGAAGGATACTGTTTTGCCGCTTGCATCTCTGTAGGTTACTTTCGTATCGGTCTTGAATGTCACAATCATCTTGTCGGCTGACGGGTCTGCTGCCGCAAAGAGGAACTGCGGTGCAATCGTATTGCTTGCCACCTCGCCGCCGGAAGCAAAGACGATGGAAGGAACATATTTGCTCTTGCCGGTCACAGGATCTACTTTCTTCGCCATTACCTTATCAGGAACCTTGACAGAGAAGATAACAGGCTTGCCGACAACCAACTGTTCCTGAGAATCCCATCTGAAATACATACTGCCGTTGTTGACAGAATACAGACGCGATACATAGTTGTTGGAAAATACGCCGCTGTCTGCAACGAAGTTCATATCGCCGGCAGAAGTACCGTAGGTACCGGTCGCCTTAATCTTGCCGCCTTCTGTCCAACCGGCAGCTTCGGAAGTCGTTGCGCCGGAAATTTCGCCGTAATTCTGCGGATTGGTGAAGTAAGCCTGTGCCGCCGAACTGAATATATCAAGTGCGTTACCAGTAAGTGCCGTGTCACCGGGGTTGAAGTAATAAGCGCCTGCTTTGATCGTATAAAGCACGGAACCGCCGTCATCCTTTACAGTGACATTTTTCTCAAAATAAACTGCCATCGGATCCAGCTTACCGTCTTCGTCCTTGTCTATAAGGTTGAATACGACCGCACCGGAGGACTTCATCAATTCTTCTGCCTGAACCTGAACATATTTGAGGGCGGAGTTTTCGACCCACTGGGGATCGTTTTCCGTATCCATCATTACAAACTGTTTGTCGTCCAGAATTTCTGCCTGTGTCGGACCTTCCTGTGTGCCGTTTACCGTAAAGTAAACATTCTGGATACAGTTTTTGCCGCTGCTGTTTGTCTTGTTAGCTTCCACGAAAACAATCGGGAAGTTTTCAGGGTTAACGTCCGTTACCGGAACGCCGCCAGTGGGGCAGCCGTCATAAAATACTTTTACGATCGATGTGTCTGTAAGAAGCTCTTGTGCATCGTACAGGATCAATGCGATGGAACCTTCACGCTCAACTTCCATTGATTCTTTTGCGGCTGACAGTTTGGCAGCAGCGTTGTTGAGAGCGCTCGGTGTAGCTCCCGAATTTTCATACAGTTCTTCTGCATCCTTGAGTATAGCAGAAATATTCGCAACGGAGGTGGCTGTATAAACCTGATCGTTGCCTCTGTGGAGGTATTCGGAATAGCGTCCTTCCGTATGAGTGGTTGCCGACAACGGGAATTCCATCGAAACAGGATATTGAATGTAGGCACGAGCCACACTCATCTGATTGTAGAGGTTTTCGTAAGCGCTGACCCACTCTTTCAGGTCAAGATATTTAGAGTAAGCAGTTGCGTCATCCATTGCCATAATTTCGGAAGTCTTTACACTATCGTCCGTAGCAGTTGAGCTGCCTGCGGTCGTGTAAGCCGTATAAACTGCTCTCAATGCGTTCGGATAACGGTAGTTGCTCTTGTCTGCATTTGCGGAATTACCGTTTTCATCGAACTGCTTGATAAGAAGTTTGCCATAGTAGAAACTCTGTGCCTTTACCGCCATATCTTTCAGATTCTGCTGGTCTGATACGAAGGAGATCCAAGCACCTTTACCACCTTCAATGGAGGCATCATCCAGCAGCGGGTTAAAGAGAACCTTGGAGCCGCCCTGAACGGAGGTCTTGTAAATGTGCGAAGCACCTGTATCATCATTGATGGTGAAAGTAATGAACGGAGTTGATTTATTAACATCGAAATAATAGTAGTTGCTGAATCTTGTAAGGTGTGATGTGATTGCGGATGGGCTTGCACCGCCTACACCTGATGTAGTGATCTTGAGTGAGCCTACGTCCCAGCCTGACGGAACAGCAAAATAAACTCTCTGTGTATCGCCGATGGTATTTTCATCGGGATCGAAGGTATAAACGCCGAGGTCACTGTACTTGCCGCCTGTCAATGCCGTTGACGAAAGTGTTACCCAAATATCGCCTGTTGCGTTGGTGATCTTCTGGGTCATAACATTCTTCGTGGAAGAAGAGGTGTTGTTGATACCCTTGATCTCTACGGAGTAAGAAGCGGACTGTGCAACCGGGATCTTGATCTCGCACCAGTCATAGTAAGGTTTCAGTTCGGAGTTACCGACACGGCCTTTACACTCGTTGCCACTGACATAGCCGCCAAAGTAGCTGTCGCCTGCCAAGCCGTTGCCGTTGGAGTCTGTGATATCGGAATAATCTGCTTTGTAAGACCTGTTAACGATTCTTACTCTCTTGCCGCCAACAAAAGGCATCTGGAGATCAGTGCCGACAATATCATCCGCCTCGATCCTCGGGACTGCCAACATCGGGGTAGTGTCTGTTGTTTCAAGCTGATAGGAACCGTCTTTATAATTGCCTGTTGAAGTTTTCCATAATACCTGGAAGTATTTTGCAGTTTTGCCCATTATGTTGATGTCACCGGAGCTGTAGGCACCCAAAGCAGTGAATTTTATTGTACCTGTTTCGGGAGCAGAAGCATTGGTAACACAGTTAATGTTAAAACCTGTAAATTTGTTGGGTATGATCGCATAATAATAACAGGTGGTAGATGGAACCAAATTCATCGGAGTACCCGGTTCGCTTGCGGTAACACTGATTTTAATGGGTCCGCTGCCGTGATCCACTTGCTGATAAGCATAAACATAAGGGGCAATATCTGCCGACATATACTTATCTCTGTTGACAGAATAGGACATATCAAGAATGATAACACACTCATCCTCTTCTACCGTGATACCCTCCGGCAATGTAAACGGAACGCTTTCCGTTGTAACACCGGTATCATCATATGCCAGCAACTGAACGTTTGTGCTGCCTGCCGATGTCAGACTTGCCGTTGTTGCTTTCGGGGCAGATGCGCTTGTAGAGGTTTCGTAGATTGGATGGATCAGGCTTACGGAAACAGGATCATTGCTTCCGGGGATAACGACCCACTGACCTGCCTTTGCCGTAAACTCAGAAACGGTTTCTCCGTCATAGTTGACTGCGATACTTATACCGTCATCATAAATGAATCGTACTGCGTAGTGATTGGTATCTTCCGAAACGACAGCAACAGCAGCGCCGTTGATCTGTACTTCGGGAGCCGTATCGAATTTGCTCTTCTCAAAATAGAGAGTGGTGAGCTTGCCGAGAACGACATTCAATGTGCCCTCGTTCAGGCTGAGGCTGGCAACAAAGTTGCCGTCCGTATAGCTTGCCAGTGGAACTGTTCCGGATCTTACCTCTGCGCCGCCAACCGTAACCGCAAACTGAACGGTATCATATGCAGCTCTGTCAATGGTGCAGGAATAAAGATTGTTGCTGGTATCAAGTGCAAAGCTGCTGAACAGAAGCTTTGCTTCCGTATCGGTACCGCTCTTTAACAGATAAAGGTCAAAGCTTACGGGAGTCGATACATAAATCTTCATCTTGCCGTCAGCAACAAGTGTATCGTCACTGTTAGCAGGCTTCTGAATGATACATTCAAAGTATGCCTGATTAAGATCTGCCGTAATCTTATCAATATCTTCCTGTGTAGTAGATGCGCCTGCTTTGATTGTCTGTGCGGAATTGTAAGTTTCCACCAGTTTGTTGAAGCCTTCTGTGGTGAAGTTTTCCGTCGGAGAGGAATTGATAAAGGCAAGAGAACTTGACATTATTGCATCCAGTGCCGACATATCGAGAGGTGTCCTGTATGTAGATTTCAGTATGCTGAATTCTGCTGTCAAAGAGGTCACTTCGTCATCAATTTCTGTCTGATAGAGGTTTGCCTTTTTGATCAGAACCTGTGCTGCATCGTGAGCCGTCTTAAAGGTTGCTCTTGCGCCGGCATCATAGTTGGTATCCGAAATATAAGGCATTGATTCATCGATCAGCGATTGAAGAACTGTCTTGTCAAGCTTGCCTGTCAGTTCAAGTTCATCGATGGCAGTGGTAAGGTTGTCGATTGCCTCGGTAGCATCCGAAGCGGTGCTGGAGGAATCTGCAATAACCGCCTTTGCACTTGCAAGCGGTCCGCTTGAGAACACGGTCAGCTTACCGTAATCATAAACACCCGCACTCTTTACCATTGAGTCACCTGTGGAGATAAGAGTGTTAAGCTGGGTGTACTGTTCGGAATCGATCGTTTTGGGTTTCAGTTTTTCAATTGCTTCCTGAATATTTTTGGTTGCCTTCTTGTAACCAATATAGGTCACGCCGCCCTTAGTATAACCGTTGGCAGCCTGCTCGACCTTCTGTGAGTTCTTGGGACCGGGCGCATTCTGGATATAGTTGACATCATTATAGATGGCTGTACCTTCTGCGATCGCATCTTTCAGAACCTGATAGCTTGCGTCTTCAAAATCGTCTGATTTGATTTTGTTTGCTTCGTTGATCTTGTTGATGAGGGCAATTCTTTCATCAGATGTCTGAATACCTACACTGCCATAGCTCAAAGAAGCTTCAATGGTATTGTTGGTGGTAAAGCCCTTTGCGTGAACCGTGACATAAGATGTCTTTGAAATGCCGGCAGCCTCACACGCTGCTGCTTCGGAGCTGTAGCAGTTGAGTGTACCGCTTGCATTGTCATAAATGATCCAGGCTTCTTTGTCTGTATAGGTCGGAACCTTCACATCACGGGAAGCACCGTTGTACGGAATATTCATTGTGAAGTTACCGCTGGATTCGATATTAGCGACCCACCAGCCGCAGCCTTCATATGCCATCGGAATGCCGCTTGTGTATTTGTTGCCGCTGTGGATATAGCTTTGACCCGAAAGGGGAGCACCACTTTCCAAAACATCGTTTACTACCGGAGCGGAAGTGAGAGATGTTTCGGAGCTAGATTCATCACCGTTGACAAAGTTAACGTGAACGGTCGTTTTTGGGTTCGTTACATATACCAGAATGGTAGGATCGTCGATCCAGTTACCGCTAGCATCCGGCCAGGTCTCAATGTTCTTCTTGCCGTCCCAATGCGTACTGGTATAGTAGTAGATGTGGGGTTTCTTGATCTCAAAGTAAATATTTTTATCTCTCTTGTCGAGATACCAGAGGTGGAACATTTCGCAGCTCTGGACGTCATCGGTACCGGCGGAAAGCATACCGCCGCGCCTTGAAATAATAACGTTGAAATAATGAACGTCTTCATCATTGGTATAGAATGTATTGCTGAACCAGTCGCCGCCCTCTGCTACTGCGGAGGTAGAAGGACCGTTTCGGGTATCGCCTGTGCTGAAGCCGTTGATCCACTTACCGCCAGGATTGCTTTCATTGGCATTCAATTCGTTGGCATTAATCTGACTGGCAGTGGACGCAACACCGTAGCTTTCATAATGTGCTTTGCCTGTATATACGTGCTGTACGTCCTTATAAGTCCAGATATAGGTCGCCAATGCCCAGTCCATTCCCGGATATTTTTTGATGTTCAGCGTAATACCGTTGTCACCGGAATCGCCGGGATCCTGAGGTTTACCTGTCGGGATCGTGATACGTCCGACGGAACCGCCGCTGTTATCGATATTATAGGTAACAGACAGATGAGCGGTTTTACCTTTATTGCCAAAAGCATCTGCATAATTGGCATATGCCGTCAGCTTGATCGTTGCGGGATTCGCACCCTCTGCGGGTCTGTACTGCGCAACTACATAGGTCTGAGCGCTCGTTGTGATCGCCGATGAAGCCGCTACCGACGCACCTTCGCTAGTAGTACCGCCGCTGTCCGCCATTGCCATATATTCAATACGCGAACCGGTAGGCACACCCGGCGCTGTATCGTCGGTGCCTATGGATGCAAAATCGGTGATTCCGGTATAATAAGCCTTGGCATAATCCAATGCACTTTTGACATTCAGATATGCCTGTCTGCTGCTGACGTCTTCACTGGTATTGGAAATGCTGTTCGTCGCGATAAAAATCAGCGAGGCGGACAACAAGATCAATACGCTTGTAACAGCGATCGCAACAGGAAGCGAAAAACCTTTTTTACTGTTTTTGATTGTTGTCATAAAACGCAAAACTCCTTTCTGTAAATTTTATGACCCAAATACGATTGCTGTGTTGCCTGTGTCGCTGCAAAGAACATATTCGATGCTTTCGGTTGAGCCAACCGCAATCTTTGTTCTGGTCGTTCCGGTCACTTTGACATTGTTCAAAATGGCCGAACCATCAAGTACATAACCATCGTTCATTTCTATCTTGTAGTCAAGATAGATAAAGCCCTGGTCATCGGAACCGCTTGCAGATTCGTGCAGAACGAGTTTAAAGGTGATCTGCTTTACGCCCGAATAGAGAAGCTCGTTGGTTTTCTTTGCCGTGCCGCTGGCATCCTTTTCATAGGTGAACTTTTCAATATTCTGACTGCCGGAAGCATTGGCAATATAGGTTCCTAACAAAGATGATCTCGGATAGGCATCCGAGGCCAGACCATCCGATAAAGAAGCGGTATCAGTGGAAGGTATAAAATAAACCTCCTTTGCCACTCTCGCACCGTTGAGGATCTCCTCTTCGATCTGGTTGGCTTCCTCCTGCTGTCTTGCGACAGACGCAGCCGTTGTATAATGGTTCAGAACCGCAGAAAAAATTCCGATACCCATTCCTGCAACAATTGACATTATGGCTATCGTTACAACTAGCTCAACAAGAGTATAACCTTTTTTTGTTTTCAGTTTCGCATTCATAATACATCCCTACTCCTTTCATCAAGCTGTTATTTTGCATACGGCACAAACGATTCATTATACACATAGCCTGTTGAAGTTCTGAACGATGTTTTAACGATCATACCGCTGACAGCGTTAGAACCAGGAAGACCGCCCGAAATAGTGGTTGTTTTGTCGGGCTCGATCGTGTATTTCATATCCTCTGTGCTTGAATAGTAAGCCGACGGAGCCACATACTTGATACTCGGTCCGAATTTGACAACAACAGCTGTTGTGATTGGATCGGTAGCAGCAGCAAGTTTGCTGTCCAAATCGTCTTTGCTGGTTATTTTAAGGTCGTTCAGCGTTGACATCAGAATCTCATTGGCTGACGAACATTTTGCCGCCTCCTGATCCTCGTTGGCATTATTCACCGTTGTGGTATAGCCACCCGTCAGCGCGCTCAGCGTTGACGCGAACACGATTACAATAATCGCGATACCGATCACAAGCTCAATCAGTGTAACACCTTTTTTGGAATTGATCCGTTTACGCTTTAATTTATCATCAGCCTTCTTCATAACGCAAATCCTCCTTGTAAGGTCTGAAAAGACACTAAACGCATTATTAAATATTCTTACTTACATTATACTATAAATTTCATTTGTTTCAAGTAAAATTTCCATAGTATTTTTTACAAATAATATATTAAAAGTTTGTTAACTTTTTTACAGTGTGTTCACTTTCTGATTTTTGAATGCGTTTCTTTGTTTTTGTTGCCCAAAAAGAAAAATCGTTGCTGTCCAAAAGCTTCGGCGGCGACAATTGCTTGTCTCCGCCGTTGACTTTTGAAAAATTTTTGTTTTCGGGGTTTAGGTATTTTCGTCGATAACGCTGTAAACGCCGAACATCGGAAGAAGTACCGATACAACAACCGTACCTACAACAACACCGATAACAACTGTCATAACAGGTGTCATTGCGTCGGTCATACGCTGTGTGGATTCATCTGTCTGCGACTCAAACATATCCGCCATTTTGAAGAATGAATCACCAAGCATACCGGATTCCTCACCTACTCGGATCATCGATACAAGAATCGGGTCGAACACAGGATGTTTTGCCATTGCTTCATTAATGGTAATACCGATCTGAACATCGCTGAGCACGTCCTGAATTCTGTCGCGAATAAAAAGATTCGGAACGGCATCTCTTGAAAGTGCCATTGCCTTATGGACCGGGATACCGGAATCGGTAAGCGTTGACATCAGACGGCAGAATCTTGCGAGCGAGCTTTGACGAATGATAGGACCAACCAACGGGATCTTCATTGAAAGCTTTGCCACCATCATTGCAAAGTCCGCATTGGTTTTCTTCAGTGTTGTGAATGTAAAAACAATAGCTGCAACAACAATAATAACAAGCCACCAATATCCGATAAGGAAGTCGGAGAATGCCATCATTGCCAGTGTCAGTCCGGGAAGTTCTGCACCCATACTTGCATAAGTATCTTTAAAGGTAGGAATTACGAATACCGAAAGAACAACAAGAAGTGCAATTACAAGTACGATAAGGAAGATAGGGTACATCAAAGCACTCTTGATCTTACCGGTGAGGGCAATATCCTTTTTACAAATAATGGAACACTGTTCGAAAGCCATATCCAGACGACCGTTTGCTTCACCGGCTTCAACGATACTGATGTAAATGGGGGGAAAACCCTCGAAGTTACGCATTGCCTGTGAAAGTGTAAGACCGTTATAAAGCGCTTCATTGATCTCCTTCAGGATCTTCTTCATTGTAATTTCTTTTTCGGAGTCGATCATTATCTGCATTGAAAGTGAAAGGTTAATACCTGCTTTCATCATCATCGCGATCTGGTTAAAGAGCATCAGAAGTCTTTTGGGCTTGATTTTCTTTGTATGAATATCGCCGCCCATATCCATCTGCCAAATACTGGTAGGTGCGTCAGAACCTGCTGCTTCGTTAATTTCCTGAACGATAAGACCCTTGTTGCGAAGAATAGCAATTGCCTGACTTTGCGTTTCTGCCTCTACCGCACCTTCTTTTTTCTGGTTTCTGGCGTTCATCGCCGTATATTTATACTTCAATACTGTTCACTCCCTTATCTTCTTGCATCGGTGTCGCCGACATCAAAGTTCCAAGCCTTTGCGATCTGTTCGGTGATGAGTCCCTGTGCAAGAAGATTGTCGATACTCTTGTGCATCGTGATCATACCGAACTGCTGACCGAGCTGGATGGACTGCTGAATGTTTGCTACCTTGTTTTCACGAATAAGGTTACTGATAGCGCTTGTAACGAACATAATTTCAAACGCCGCGATTCGTCCGCCGGTCGCTCTCGGAAGAAGTCGCTGAGAGATAACGGCTTTCAGCGAAGTGGAGAGCTGTACACGGATCTGCTGCTGCTGATCCGGCGGGAAAATATCAACAAGACGGTCGATCGTTTTTGCGGCACCCTCTGTATGTACGGTCGAGAAAACCAAGTGACCTGTTTCAGTTGCGGTAAGTGCGATCTGAATGGACTCTCGGTCACGCATCTCACCTACGAGGATAATATCGGGGTCTTCACGCATCGCAGCACGAAGTGCCATAGGGTAGGAGCGGCTGTCAAGTCCGATTTCTCTTTGGTTGATGATACAGCGCTTCGGTGTATGAAGAAACTCAACAGGGTCTTCGATCGTAATAATATGCTTGCTCTTATATTTGTTGATCTCGTTGATAAGAGCCGCCAGTGTTGTCGATTTACCCGAACCGGTAGGACCGCACATCAGTACCAGACCGGAGTTCAGGTCCAGTGTCTTTCTGATCGAGTTCGGAAGCTGAAGTGTTGAAAGTTCGGGAACAACGCTGTTGATAACACGAAGTACCAGCGCGGTACCGTTACGCTGTCTGAAAGCGTTGGCTCTGAAACGTCCGCATTCACCGATCTCAACGGCGGCATCGGCCTCACCTGTCTGAAGGAAAGTTTCAAATCTTGAAGCGTTAAGCACTGCCTTGATGATTGCTGTTACCTCGGCTTCGTTAAGAGCCGGGTCGTTTGTAAAGAATACATTACCGTGAAGCCTGTAAGCAGGATGGTTACCGGACGCAATATGAATATCCGAAGCACCCTTTGTTACGGCTTCTTTTACCAGACTATAAAAATCCACTAAAATCTACCCCATTCATTATTTTTAATTTTGTGCTGCCGCACTTTTGAAAAGCTTACTATATGATCATCATTAATCGTTGTTGATGGTCATATCTACATATTCTTCATAGGAAGTAAGACCCTGTAAAACGTCTATCCTTACATTTTCCTTCATCGGGATCATACCCTCTTTGACCGCCATATCTCTGAGTTCGTCGGTGCTGACGTTTTCTGTGATGGCTCTTTTGAGCGTGGTGGTCAGGAGCATTACCTCGTGAACGGCGATACGTCCTCGGTAGCCCTTTTTGTTGCATTTCTCACAGCCGCACTTGCGGTAAAGCGTGATCTCCTCATTTTGGTCAAGACGCAGCGCGATACGTTCGTTCTGGTCGGGACTGTATGCCTCTTTGCAGTCAACGCAGAGGCGGCGGGCAAGTTTCTGGGCGATGATTCCCAAAAGCGCCGAGGATACCATATAAGGTTCGATTCCCATATCGACAAGACGTGCCACCGAACTGGGCGCATCGTAGGTATGAAGGGTGGAAAGAACCAAGTGACCTGTGATAGCTGCCTGAACGGCGATACCTGCTGTTTCGCCGTCACGGATCTCACCGAGCATTATGATGTCGGGGTCCTGACGAAGAATGGAACGAAGTGCCGCCGCAAAGGTAAGACCTGCTTTTTCGTTGGTCTGTACCTGTGTAATGCCTTGCTGGAGCATTTCGACAGGGTCCTCAACCGTGATAATGTTGATGTCCTCGCTTTTTACTTCGTTCAGAGCGGTATAAAGCGTTGTTGATTTACCGGAACCCGTTGCACCTGTAACAAGGATAATGCCGCGGTTACTTTTTACAAGGTGGTTGAATTTTTCAAGGTTCTCCGGAAGGAAGCCGATATTTTCTTTTTTCAGTTCCATACCCAGAGAGGTCGTAATACGCATAACGATCTTTTCACCGAATACACTCGGCAAAACAGAAATACGGAAGTCAATATCCTTTCCTCCGACACGGTAACTGATACGACCGTCCTGCGGAATACGTCTTTCGGCGATATTCATATTGCCGATAAACTTGATACGTGATGTAACTGACGCGATCAGCTCCGGACTTGTTTCCATATAAGTCTGAAGCTTACCGTCAATACGGAAGCGGATCCTCAGACATTTTTCCATCGGCTCGATATGAATATCGGATGTTTTTGAGAAGATCGCTTCTTCGATCATTGTATTAACGAAACGGATGATCGGCTGGTCATTCGCGGAAGCATCCTGAGCAGCAGCTTCCTCCGCCTCTTTCTTTGCCTGAATCTTTGAGCTGTTGGATTCAAGGAATTCCCTCGCATCGTCGATTGCCTTCTGTGCGGCGTACATATCACGAAGCTTTGCGGAAATTTTAGAGGCTTCGGCAATAACGGGCTTTACTTTTAATTTGGTTGCAATAGAAATGTCTTTCAATCCCTGATAGTTCAGCGGGTCAGCGATCGCAACCGTAAGGAAACGACCTTCCTGCTCAATGGGAATGACCATATTCGACTGTGCCATTTCCTCTGGTATAATGCTGTTCAGCTCTTCCGGAATCGTTATTTCGTCCAAATCTATATAGGGAATAAAGAGCTGTTTTTCAAGTGCTTTGCACACCTGCTGTTCGGTAACGATCTCATCCTCTATAAGAAGATCCGCGACACGCTTTTTGACGGTTTTCTGCTTTTCAAGCACTTCCTCAAGCTGTTCCTCGGTAATATCTCCCGAATTGATAAGAATTTGTCCGATCTTCAAGTTACTTACTCTCATTTTTTAAGCTCCCCTTAATTAAATAGATTCAAATATAAGCTTACCAGATATTTTATTCCGTCAAACAATGTAAGATAAGCAATAATCGCGATTGCTATATAAGGTCCGAATGCAAGATAGGACGTCATTCCTATCTCCTCGTCGTCCTCCCCGGACTCCTCCGGAATGCTCTCGTCGTCTTTCTGTGAAACAAAACTCTGAACAGCGTCCGAAGTATCGATGTCCGTTTCGGCAGCGGCAGGCGCCTCCTGTATAGGGGAGGGACTGCCGGAGCTTTTTATTTTTGCGACAATGATCACGACAACAAAGCAGATCGAAGCCGTGATAATAGAAATGATTAACGTATAGATCGTTCCCGGGAAGCCTGTCAGAATACCGACGGCGAAAAAGAGCTTGACATCACCGAAGCCCATACCGTCCTTTTTGTATATCAGCATTCCGAGCAGATCGATCAATATCATCACCGCGGCGCCGATCCCCGCACCTGCGAGAGGAGACCACCACGACTGATGAAGAATATTGTAACTGCGTACAATATCATAAACGCTTATCATCAGACCCAAAACACCGAGCGCAATGGTGAACTGGTCGGGAATGATGGTATATTTGAAGTCACATACCGTGATCATCAATGCGACAAAGATGATCAGCGTCAGCAAGATAAAATAGATGTCGTAACCCTTGTTGAACTGGAGCCGAAGGGCTGTCAAGCATACGGCGGAAACGATGGAAAGAACAATACCGGAGCCGATATAGCTGACACGCTTTCCCGAAAGAAGTTCGGGAGAAGGTGTTTCGTTGTAATCACACAGCCACTTTGCCGGAACTTTGTTGATAATAACGTAGGCAAGGCAGGTCAGTATGAATCCCAACAGAACGCTTACCGCCATCCATATCATTCCCGTCGTAGTCTGTAAGTATTGTAAAGGCTGCATTTAAAGTTCCCTCATCAATCTGTTTTTTGCTGCTTATGCTGCGCTGCTTTCGTCTGAAGCAGAGCTAGTGCCGACATTCATTGCCTGATTGAAGTAATACAGGTTGATGGTAAGCTCTGCATCGATCTTGTCACCGTTGTCGGTATTGTCGGAATTCTGTATGGAAGTTTTGGAAGAGGATGCAGAAGAAGATGACGCTGCTTCGGATCCATCACCAGAAGCCTGTGATTCCTCATCCTCGGATACGATCGCAATATCCTGCGATTCCTGAGCAGGCTTTACCGATATTTGGCTGATATAATAAGAACCCTTTGATTCGGATTCAAAGTATTTCAGCGTATTGATGATCTCTTCCTCTGTTGCCGTAAAGGTGAGCTTTACGATGGTGGTATAAAGCGGGTCGCCTGCCGATGACATTCTTCCTTCGGAATCCTGAACACCCGGCTGAACGCTTACGCTTGTCGGCTCATAGTCAAGCTTTTCGATCATTGCTCTGATATCATCGGCTGTTTTTGTACCGTTAACAAAGAGCTTTTCGCTTTTTGTTTCGTATTCCTTGCTCATTTCAACAATGCTCTTGCTGATCTGCGAAGCATTGGCAAGATAGTAATTGTATTTGCTGATCTCAGCCGCTGCCGAATCGTGCTTCTTGTTGTAGTCGCCCAGTTTCTGTGAAAACGGGACCTGTACGACGATCAGGAATATAATACAAATAACCAATATACCTGCAATAACCCAAATATACTTCGGGATACTGATTTGCTGTTTCTTATCCATTTTTGTTTACCTCCAATTACCGGTAATGCGGTCAATTTTATTATGTAGCATTAGGAAGATGCCTGTGATGATTCTGTCGATGAAGACTCTGTTGATGAGGACGAGGAAATGCCGTTTTCCTTGTCGAGCTTTTCCTGTGCCTTGTCTTGCACAGACTGCTTTATGGAGAAGATCATCTTTGCTTCTTCATAACGAAGACCCTGACGGCTGATCTTGTTAGCGGAATAGTTATCCTGAACATCAAAGTAGCCGCCTGATTCTATTGTATTTTTCAGGTCAACAAACGCATAATAATCCTGTACGTGAAGCGTAGCGGAAAGTTCATTGCTTTCTATATTAAGGTTCGCACTTTCATAGGCATCAGCCGCATTCAGAATCTGTGTATAGTATTCCTTGACCGTATCGGCAGACTTAACGACCGTATGCGGAAGCGTTTCTGCATCTGTTTCAAGGTTTGCAAGACGTGTCTGGAACAGTTCTTCTTTCTGTATCAGTTCCTTTGCTGAAGTGAAAGTAGTGCTGCCGAGCTGGTCGGTATCGTTTTTCTGCTGCATTTCAAGCGCAAACCACCAGCCGCCGACGCCTGCCATCCAGATCAAAGCGATAATGGCAACGCCTGCTGTAACACCTTTTCCGAACTTGCTGCCCTTTGCAGCGGTCAGTGCCGCAAAAGCGTTTGTTTCACCGAGGAGAAGGTTCGCCTCTCCGATCGGCATTGTCAGAACACCGTTCATTGTAATAAAGGAGGTAGCATCAAAGCCTTTTTCGGTAGCGGACGGAGCTGCTGTCGGAGCAACAGTCGCACCTGTAAAGAGGTTTGTAACATTTTCCATCGGAGCGGTAAGACCTACCGAACGGCAGTACTGTGCGATATTCGGAAGCTTTGCGAGTGCGTCGCAGAGAACGATCTGGTCAATATCCAGACGCATTGTTGAGATGACCATTCGGAGATTACGGAGAATTTCGCCGGCAGCATTGTCGAGCATTGTCATTGTCTGCTTTTTGGTGGTTGCAGAGTTACATTTATTACAAGCGCCAAGACCCTCCTGACGGATAAGGTCGATCGCACCCATTTTACTGATACCGAATTCAAGAGAAAACATTTCGGCAATATCCTCCAGTACGCTGGAGAACGACTGCTGGAATACGGGCGCACCGTTATGGAGAACGACCAGTCTTGTTGCGGCGAAGTCCATACTGATGAGCGCGATCGCTCTTGTTGCGGAGTTGAGATCCACTTTCGAGGTAAAGAGCATACCTGCGATAGGCGGTGTTACCTTTACGATATGGAGGCCTTCTTTTTCAAAGTTTACCTGAAGGTCGGTAAGAAGTCCTGTATTCATTGCGAAAAGCGAAGCGGAAACGTCCTCGTTCTTGCTTGCCTTTCCGTACTGCTGACCATACTCAAAATTGAGTATCGTATATTTTGTTACTTCCTGATGAAGTACGTTTTCAGCTTCAACACGGGCAAAGGTAGGAAGGAGCTTTTCCTTTGCGGGTGCGTGCTTGTATTCCTTTGTGATAAGAACATCTTCGTCCTCGATACATACAAAGAGATCACCAAGCTCCATACTTACGCTTGAAGCACAGCGTTTTACGAAAGCTGCCAGTTCCTCTGTCTTTTCGTAGGGATGATCCTTCAAAGAATCATTCAGCTCGAAAATCTGGGGAACATTAAAGTTCGTCGGCACGGATGATCTTTTTGCCTTTGATGAAAAACCGCCTTCCACTTTATCGTACTCGGCAGGAGTAAGAATCAGAAGGCTTCGTGTAATCTGCATTACAGTTGCTATTGTTTTCATAAATACACCACACTCTTAAAAATTTTTTTAACCTTGCGGTTGGTTTTTTCGTACAGGAATCCTTCTGTCAGGTACCGTGCAAACGGGGAGCGGTACATTTCCCAAAAATCGGCGGTAATTTGCACAGCTATACACGCACCTACAGTTATAGAATCCTTTTGGTTATTTTATCACAAAAATGCAAAAAAGACAATTGTTTTTTTATAATTTTTTATATTTTGTACAGATAGTCAGAAATTGACCTTTTGTTTTATGCAATAATACACCAATTTCATAAAATTTATTATGATAATTCAAATCAAGTCACAAAAACGGGTATTGCCATTCCTTATCTGTCATTGTTCCGTAGAGAACCGTCAGCAATGACAGGAATGGAAGAAACCGGAATCGTAATAATAGTTTCACAATTGTTCCCCTTTCGGATAATGATGAATTTTGAAATCTAAAGCAGGGCAACCGCATGAAAAAATCTCTGATATTTGTGCAAAATTACCTGTTTTTTGCTTATGATTTAACCAAAAATATCATTATAGG
>CADCRH010000032.1 GCA_902803805.1 uncultured Ruminococcus sp. | reverse complement strand
CCTATAATGATATTTTTGGTTAAATCATAAGCAAAAAACAGGTAATTTTGCACAAATATCAGAGATTTTTTCATGCGGTTGCCCTGGAAAACTTCTGATATTTTCTTGAAATATTGTGCAAAATTTGATATGATAATAAAAATAAATAACTTCATTAACGGAGGTATTGATGATGGAACAAAAAGAATTGAGTGTATTTCCCATAGGAGAAAAGAATGAAGCCTATGCGCAGTATTTTGACGGTCAGAGTTATTTGAATATGCTTTCACTGGAGCAGGTGGTCATCGGCAATGTCACCTTTGAACCGGGGTGCAGAAATCATTGGCACATTCATCACTCCAAAAGCGGCGGCGGACAAATGCTGATCGTCACGGCAGGTAGAGGTTATTATCAGGAATGGGGCAAGCCCGCAAGAGAGCTTTTTCCCGGTGATATGGTTCATATTCCTGCCAATGTTAAGCATTGGCACGGTGCTGCGCCGGATTCGTGGTTTCAGCATCTTGCCATAGAGGTCAGCGGAGAAGAAACCTCTAATGAGTGGTGTGAAGCTGTGTCCGATGAAGAGTACAGAAAATTAAAGTAATATTAATATTATTGTCTAATCGATATTTCGCTCAAAGGAGGTAAAAGAAATATGAATCTTCAAAGATTCACACAAAAGAGCATAGAGGCGATCAAGGCGGCACAGGATCTGACCGTGGAAAACGGAAATCAGCAGGTCAGACAGGAGCATTTGCTGACGGCATTGCTGCGGCAGCAGGACGGACTGATCTCGGAGATGATTAGAAAAATGGGTGCTTCGCCCGAAAACCTGATTAATGATCTGGAGCAGGAGATCAATCAGCTTCCGAAAGTCAGCGGCAGCGGCAGCGGCATTGACCCGGAACGTATCTATATTACCCGTGAAGTAGATGCGGCTCTGACAGAAGCCGAACAACAGGCAAATCAAATGAGGGACGATTATGTTTCCGTGGAACATATTATGCTTGGTGTGCTGACAAAGCCGCAGGAGAATATCAAAAAACTTTTGTCCGATTCGGGAATCACCGTGAACAGCTTTCTGAGCGCATTGAAGGACATCCGAGGCAATCAAAGAGTGACAACGGACAATCCCGAAGAAACATATGATGTTCTGAAAAAGTACGGACAAGATCTTGTTGAACTTGCCCGACAGCAAAAGTTGGATCCCGTGATCGGCAGAGATGACGAAATTCGTAATGTTATTCGGATCCTTTCCCGAAAAACCAAAAACAATCCTTGTCTTATCGGTGAGCCGGGTGTTGGCAAAACCGCCATTGCGGAGGGATTGGCGCTCAGGATCGTCAGGGGTGATGTGCCCGACAATCTGAAAAACAGAAAACTGTTTTCATTGGATATGGGTGCACTGATTGCAGGTGCAAAGTTCAGAGGCGAATTTGAGGAACGTTTAAAAGCCGTGCTGAATGAAGTAAAAAAGAGTGATGGCAATATTATTTTGTTTATTGATGAGCTTCATACCATTGTCGGAGCAGGCAAAAGTGATGGTGCAATGGATGCCGGCAATCTGCTGAAACCCCTGCTTGCCAGAGGTGAGCTTCACTGTATCGGTGCCACCACACTGAATGAATATCGTCAGTATATAGAAAAAGATGCGGCTCTTGAAAGACGTTTCCAGCCGGTTCTTGTCAGTGAGCCGACGGTGGAGGACTGTATTTCCATTATGAGAGGTCTGAAAGAACGCTATGAAGTATATCACGGTGTCAAAATACAGGATCAGGCTTTGATCGCGGCAGCCGTATTGTCCAACCGATATATTTCGGATCGTTTTTTGCCGGATAAAGCCATTGACCTTGTTGACGAAGCCTGTGCATTGATCAAAACCGAAATCGAGAGTATGCCGATAGAAATGGACACCATTTCCCATAAAATAATGCAGCTGGAAATTGAAGAAGCAGCCCTGCAAAAGGAAAAAGATAAACTTTCACTGGAGCACTTGGAACAAATCCGCGAAGAACTTGCCAACGACCGTGAAAGATTTAATTCTATGAAAGCGAAGTGGGAAAACGAAAAGCAGTCGATCGAAAAAGTTCAGAAGCTTCGCGAGGAAATTGAACAAACGAACGCACAGATCGAGAAAGCACAGAATGAATATGATCTCGGACGTGCCGCAGAACTGAAATACGGTAAACTTCCGCCTTTGCAGAAAGAACTGGAGGAACAGGAAAAACTTGCCGAAGAAAATAAAAACACCCTGCTGCGTGACCGTGTCACAGAGGAGGAAATTGCAAGGATCGTTGCCCGCTGGACAGGGATTCCCGTGTCAAAGCTGATGGAGGGTGAGAGGGAAAAGCTGCTCCACCTTGATGATACGCTTCACGCACGGGTGATCGGACAGAACGAAGCGGTCGAAAAAGTGTGTGATGCCATTCTGCGCTCCCGTGCAGGCATACAGGATCCGAAGCGTCCAATTGGTTCATTCCTGTTTCTCGGTCCCACAGGTGTCGGAAAAACAGAATTGGCGAAGGCACTGGCACAGGCGCTTTTTGATGACGAGCATAATATGGTTCGTATCGATATGAGCGAATATATGGAAAAATATTCCGTTTCCCGTTTGATCGGAGCGCCTCCGGGATATGTCGGCTATGATGAGGGCGGTCAACTGACGGAAGCCATCCGCAGAAAGCCCTATGCCGTCATTCTGTTTGATGAAGTGGAAAAGGCGCACCCCGATGTGTTCAATGTTCTTTTGCAGGTGCTTGACGACGGAAGGATCACCGACAGTCAGGGAAGAACCGTTGATTTCAAAAATACCATTATTATCTTAACATCGAATCTTGGTTCGGATATCATACTGGAAGGCATTACGGAAAACGGCGAGATCAGTGAATCGGCACGTGAAGGTGTCAACGCTGTCCTGAAACGTAATTTTCGTCCGGAATTCCTCAATCGTCTGGATGAAATTGTGTTCTATAAGCCGCTTACCAAGGAAAATATATTCGGCATCGTCGATTTGTTGCTCAAGGAACTGGATCAACGACTTTCGGAAAAACATCTTCATATCGCCGTCACCGATGCCGCAAAGAATGAGATCGTAGAACAAGGCTATGACCCTGTTTACGGTGCGCGTCCTCTGAAACGATTTTTGCAGTCAAGTGTGGAAACGCTTCTTGCAAGAAAAATCATTGCGGAAGATCTGGCACCGGATACTTGTTTGATCGTTGACAGCGAAAACGGGAACCTGACAGTGAAAACCGAACCTTAGAGCCTGTTTAAAATCTTAGTACCGCACGGCTTTTTGGCACATTTTTCCGCTAACTGCGTCAAAAAGACTTCCCATACGTCAGTATGCCTGCGCCTTTTTTCCTTGTTATCGAAAAAATGATGCTGCAAAAGTCCGCACGGCACAGACATTAAACAGGCTCTTAATGGCAAATGACAACGGCATATTGATTTTTTACGGGAGAATGGGATAATGAAACTCAATGACTATCAAAAACAGTATGAACTGGAAAGAATTGAACATCAGTTACAGCCGCTTGTTAAAAAGAAAGACAAATCTTGGATAGAGGTTTACCGATTACTGGAAATTGTCGAAAAGGAAATGCTTTATACTGTTTCCTACAGCAGTTATACAGCGTGGCTGACCGACTTTGCGGAACGTGCCAATGTGACAGTTTCCCTGCTGTGGAAAAAGAAGAAGGCAGGAAAATTTTATAGCAGCTATACGGAAAGCAGACAATACCAGAATAAACCGTATGTGCCGCTGGAAAAAAGCAATATGGATCCCGAAGTGATCGTAATGATCGAAAAGATCACGGCAGGCAATCTTGCCGAAGCTCACAAAATGATCGACAGAAGCCGCACAGGAAAAATTACAAGAGGAGATTTAAAAACCCTGTGGGAATCCGAGAAAAAAGAACGGGCAAAAAAGGGAATTCCCATTCAAAGGGCAAACGCTTATGATAAACAAACTTTCACCGACCTTTCCTATGTCGGCTATGCCTCAAAAGATGCCACGAATATTGACATTTTATCCGCTTTATGCAATCATCGGTGGATGTCCTCGCTGACCCCTTTGAACGAATCGGGAAAATATCGCCTGCTGACGGAATTTTCGATCATCCGGAACGATCTGGAAACGGATTATATTGTTATCGAGAATTGTACAGCCGCCAAAAATCCTTTTTTATTCAATCTTCATTCCATAAAAATCGTATGTGAAAGAAGTGATTTTCGCAGAAAAGCGGAATTTAAAACCTATCCCGAATATATGGATTATTATTGGCTTGCGGTGCCCGTGGAATATCAGAATGAAGCAGTTAACTGGCTGACCGACTATCCCGATATAGGACTGATATTGTATGATGAATTTGCTAATCAGGCATTCATTCATAAAGCCGCAGCCAATCATTCGGGTTTCGGGATTAAACGCAATGATACAATGGATTCGGTTGCCTACTATTTGTTATGAAAAGAAAATAATGCAGGTAAGATCCGATTAAAAAACAGAGTGAACAGCCATTCATTAGCTGCTCACTCTGCTTACTTT
>CADCRH010000031.1 GCA_902803805.1 uncultured Ruminococcus sp. | reverse complement strand
GTGCTGATATTGAAATTCTTTTATACAGATAACGGATCAAAGCGTGTTTTATTATCGATAGACCCACAATAACAAGGAGCATTATTAATTCATAATTCACAATTCATAATTGCCCTGCGGGTAAACGTGAGAAATGACAATGATAGAAATATCGCCAAAAGAAAACAGACTTGTGTTATTTTGTTCACTGATTATGGCAAAAACTGATTGATAAACGGAGGAATCATTATGGTTAACAATCTTTTTAAAGAATTATCGGAACTTCCAGAAGTGGAAAGTATCGCTCTCGGCGGTTCACGTTCGGGAGATAACTATGACGAAAAATCGGACTATGATGTATATTTGTACTGTACCGCACCTGTGAGTGAAGCCGTCAGAAAAACCATTCTTGAAAAATACTGTACAAGAATGGAAATAGGTAATCATTATTGGGAATACGAGGATAACTGTACACTGAACAACGGAATTGATATTGATATTTTGTATCGGAATATCGAAGATTTTACCAATGAGATTGCGTCCGTTGTGGAACAGTACTGTCCTCATAACGGTTATACCACCTGTATGTGGCATAACCTGCTGACCTGTAAAGTGATTTATGACGAAAACGGCAGACTGCAAAAAATGAAAGACAGATTTAACACTCCTTATCCGAAACAGTTAAAGCGAAATATCATTGAAAGAAATATGAATCTGTTAAGCGGAACAATGCCTTCATACGACTATCAAATCGCAAAAGCATTGAAACGAAATGACAGAGTAAGTGTCAATCATCGTACAGCGGCATTTATGGAATCGTATTTTGATGTTATTTTCGCACTGAACGAGCGTACACACCCCGGAGAAAAACGGCTTGTCAGCCTTTGCAGACAAAACTGTAAAATTCTCCCGAACCACTTTGAAGAAAATATCAATACCCTCTTTGATGACCTGATGACAAATCCCGATAATGTCAAAGCAGATATTGAAAAGATCGTTAAGGAACTGAGAACGGTTGTGGGAGAGATAGATGGATTTTAAAATGAGTTTTAAAATCAATTTCAAACTACAGGATTTGAATAAAATTATGCCTTTCGGAGAAGAACCGCATTTCAATCTGCATTGGTTCGGCTTGACTGACGGTTTTCTGTGGATTGATGCCGAAGATAAAACGATATACGAATACAGCAAAGCAGCACAGAATTATTTTGATAACAGTTCAAGATATAATGATTATTACATTTCACGCTTTTTAGAGGATTTTTCGCTGACGTTTCAATATATTGCCGAGCCTGTTCCAAAAGAACTGTATGATATAGTTGACAGATTCGGTTCAATACTGAATCAATGGGCAGAACTTCACGAAGATAACGATGAAGATGATTATACTTTTGATAATGATTATTACGGATTGTGGGAGTGGTATGGGTACAGGAGTTTCGATTCGGGACATCTGGTCGGAGGTCCTGATATAAGCTTTTTCAGATATGAAGATAATATCAAAATTTTATGGGAGGGTGCAGGTGTTCTTGAAAACGGAGAATATATATGGACAGCTCCGAAAGGTATGCTTGAAATTTCCTACAAAGAATTTGTAACTGAAACAAAAAGATTTTTTGAAGCATTTTTCATTTCAATGGATAAACAAGTCAACAATGCCTTATCAAAAGATTGGAAGAAAATTCATCTGGACAAAGAGCGTCTTGTCAAAGAAAACCAAGAAAGAAAGCAAATATTTCGTCACAAATTATCGTTTCTTGATGATACACCGCAGGTAACAGACTGGCAAAAAATATTTGTACTCTATCGCAAGATGAAAAGTGACCTATACAACATATAAATGCAAAACCACATTATAACTGACTTTTTGGAATTCTCGCGCCGTGTCGTGCGGTTTTTTTACTGTTTTCCCGTGACGCGTCATGGAGAAATTCTGTGTTTTAAACTATGATAAAAGCACAGGAGGTGAAAAGATGAACCAAGTAAAAACAGGTCAATTTCTGAAAGACCTGCGAAAAGAAAAGGGTGTCACTCAGGAACAACTTGCCGAAGTTCTCGGCGTATCAAACAGAAGTATTTCGCGCTGGGAAAACGGAGTGAATATGCCCGACCTCGACTTGCTCGTAGAGCTTGCAAAATATTATGATGTCGAAGTAGGAGAGATCCTTGACGGCGAAAGAAAGGTGACAGATATGGATAAAAAAACAGAAGATACATTGATGAAGGTCGCAGAGTACAACAACGAAGAAAGAAGTCATTTGTTGGCAAAAAGGATAAACACTCTTTTGAGCATAGGACTCATAGGTATCATTGTCTTTGCGATCATCGACCTTATTGGCTTGAGTGATATAGAACCTTATAAATTTATCGCAGAATTCAGTCTTGGCTTTTCATCCGGACAGTTGATTGTCGGAGCGGTCGTTACCGGCCTCTATGGTGCAAAAATCAGGGCATTTAAATCCAGAAGTCTGAAAAGAAATAACGGCTAAACAAAAATCCGGCTGATGTCATGTCAGTCGGATTTTTCATTTATTTTCGGCTTTGGAACCTCTTCCGCACCCCTGCAGGGCAATTATGAATTATGAATTATGCATTATGAATTAACAATCATTTTGAGGTTGGTTTTTTGAGGAGTGCCATTAGGAAGCCGAAAAGGATGGCGGCGGCAATGCCTGCGGAACAGGCGGTCAAACCTCCGTTGAAAATCCCCAGCCAGCCGTATTCGCCGACACCTTCTTCAATGCCTTTCGCAAGGGAGTAGCCGAAACCCGTCAAAGGTACGGTCGCACCTGCACCGGCAAAGTTGACAAGCGGCTCATAAATGCCGACAGCCGTTAAAACGACACCCAATGATACATATAAAACCAGAATTCGTGCCGGAGTAAGTTTTGTTTTGTCTATCAGAATCTGTGCGATGACACACAAAAGTCCGCCGATCAGATAAGCGTATAGATACTGCATAATTTCACCACCGTATGATTTCATTGAATTTATTGTTAACAAAATAATGTTTTTTATTCGTCAGATTATTAGCAAAATTTTCCTTGTATAGACATTATGCAATAAAATGACCGTGTTATTGTGTATATTTTCCATATAAAAAAATTAGAAATTTCTTATATATAACTTGCAATTTCGGGCTAAATATTCTATAATTATAACATTAAGTGGTGAAAGGTGGTTTAAAGTGGTGCATAAGGGTTTGACAGTGCATCGCTTTACGAAACGGTGGCAGTTATGTTGATGGGTTCTTATCAACATAATATAGACCCGAAAGGCAGAGTGATAATGCCTGCTAAATTTCGTGAGGAGCTTGGTGAGGTTTTTTATGCCACGAAGGGAACGGACGAATCCATTACCGTGCTTTCTAAAAAAGCGTGGGAGGAGCTTGGCGAAAAAATTTGTGCCTTGCCGTCCGCTCAGACCAAAGACCTGAAAAGATTCCTTTTTTCAAGTGCTGCCGAACTGATCCCCGACAAACAGGGGCGTGTTCTGATACCACAGCTGCTTCGTGACTATGCTCACCTTGAAAAGGACGTTGTTATTATCGGTACGGGTTCCCGTGTGGAAATCTGGGATGCCGAAAGATGGAATAAGTATAACAGCGAAATTTCCGAAAGTCAAGTTCTTGAAATAATGAACTTGTATGAGCTGTAAGGGGGCAACAATGGAATTTTTACATAAGTCGGTGCTGCTTGATGAAACAATTGAATCACTTAACATTCGACCCGACGGTATCTATCTTGACGGTACTGCCGGAGGAGGAGGACATTCCTACGAAATATGGAAGCGTCTTTCGGGCGGTCGCCTGATTTGTGTTGACCAGGATCCCGACGCGATCGAAACACTGACAGAACGCTTCGGCGGTTTTGACAATGTTTCGATTATCCAATCGAATTTTTCGGAAATTCCCGAAATATTGTCAAAACTGAATATCCCATCATTGGACGGCGTTTTGCTTGACATAGGCGTTTCTTCCCATCAGCTCGACACAGCCGGGCGCGGTTTTTCGTATCATACGGATGCACCGCTTGATATGCGTATGAGCCAGAGCGGTACCACAGCCGCCGATTTGGTAAATACTTTATCATTTAATAAGCTTGTGTATATTCTGTCAGCTTACGGTGAGGAAAAATTTGCAAAGAAAATTGCCAGAGCAATCGAGCGTGAAAGGGAATCTGCCCCGATCACAACAACGCTGCAGCTTGCGGAAATCGTAAAATCCGCTTATCCTGCCGCAAAACGTCACGACAAGCACCCTGCAAGGAAAACTTTTCAGGCGCTGCGTATCGCGGTAAACGGCGAACTTGACAGACTGTCACAGGGACTTGACAATGCTTTTTCCGCACTGTCACCGGGAGGACGGCTTTCGGTCATTACCTTTCATTCCCTTGAAGACAGAATGGTCAAGCAAAGAATGGCAAAATGGTGTGAAGGCTGCGTATGTCCGAAGGATTTCCCGATATGCGTATGCGGTAAAACACCCGACGCAAGACTTGTTAACAAAAAACCTGTTGAGGCAGGTGAGATCGAGCTTTCGGAAAATCCACGCAGCAGAAGTGCAAAGCTTCGCTGCTGTGAGAAGCTTGAAAAATAATTGATTGATGAATATATAATGAAAGGGAGGTCGTAAACTTGTCAGCTGATAAAAATAGCGAGGCTTATGATTTATCCTTATTTGAACCCGACGAAAAGAAGTCGGAAAAAAAGGACAAGAACTCCAAAAACAAAATGAAGGAAAGTAATCTGATCAGACTTCATCCGGGCGCTATCACAAAGGCGCACAGGAGAAAAAGAAATCCTATAATGATTGTCGGCGTCGCTGTGCTTACCGTTATTGTAGCGACAGTTTCGGCTACCATCGTACAAAGTAATGTTGTTCTCAATGAGCTGAATGAAGAAATTCTTCAGGCAAATAAGACCATTACGCAGCAAAAGAATCTTTCAGCGCAGTATCAGCTGAAGATTGACAGTAGGCTGTCGGCAAATGTCGTACAGGATTATGCGGAAAAAAACCTCGGTATGACACAGGCGAAAAATGCCCAGAAAAAGTTTATTTCGCTTTCCGACGGTGATTACGGCAAAGTAATCAGGGACGACGGCTCCAACAATATACTTGAAACGGTTGCCAATGCTTTTAAAGGTTCGTGGTCATAATGTGCGGCTGTTGGAAATAAGTATGTAAATAGGTGGGTTGTAACGAAAGAGGAACTATGTGAGAAATGATATTCTCTCTTTTGATACAGCCCATTGTTTTTGATTTTATGAACCAAACGTTTTACTTATGATGAAAGGAAGGGAAGCCGATTATGGCTAAAAAAGGAGCTGCCGCCAAGCTTTGGCACAGGTCGATCGTTTTATTGGTTATCATCATCGTAATAGGTTTTGGTGTGGTTGCAGGAAGGCTGCTGTACCTTCAAACGTATATGGCAGAGGAGCTTCAGCAAAGAGCCGTTGAACAGCAGCTCGCCGATACAACCATATCCGCAAAGCGCGGAAGTATCTATGACCGCAATGGCAATATCCTCGCCCAAAGCGTGACCGTATGGAATATCGTCATTGCGCCCGCCAATCTCAAAAACGACAATGCACGTCATATCGTGGCGGACGGACTTGCGAAAATTCTTGAAGTGGATAAAGATGAGGTTTATGAAAAAACAAAACAGAACAATTATTATTCCGTGATCAAACGGAAAGTTGACACCGATGTCAAAGACAAGGTTCTCAAATTTGCTTCAAGTATCTATGAGGAATACGAGATAGGCGGCGTTATCAGCACCCTTGAGGATTATAAACGATATTACACTCACGATAATTTTGCCGCAAACGTTCTCGGTTTTGTCGGTGCGGATGGTCAGGGACTGGCAGGTGTTGAGTATGAATATGACGATTATCTCAATGGTAAATCGGGGCGTTTGGTTGTTGCCCAAAATGCGATAGGAACCGAGTTGCCATATCAATACGAGCAAAAGGTAGAAGCAACGGATGGCTACAACATTACCTTGACAATTGATGAAAATATTCAAAGCATAATGGAAAAATATGTGCGTGAAACCATTAAGGAATTTAACGTTGCCAACCGCGGCTGTGCGATTATGATGAATGTAAAAACAGGTGCAATTCTCGGTTTTGCGTGTGAAGGCTCGTTTAACCCGAACGACCCGTTCACGATTGCAGACGAAACGGTAAAAGATGAGATTGATGCTCTCCCTGAGGACGAGCAGGACGAAGCATATGTAAAAGCACAGACAAGCCAATGGAGAAATAAAGGTGTCAGTGATACTTATGTTCCGGGCTCGGTATTCAAAATGGTAACAGCGTCGGCAGTACTTTCCGAAGGACTGGTCAAGGAAGATACACGCTTTATCTGTGATGGTGCCTATTCTCCGTATGAAGGTGCGGACCCAATTCCGTGCTGGGATACGGCAGGTCACGGCTCTCAAACCGTTGACGAAGCACTCTGTAATTCCTGCAACCCGGCATTTATGCAAATAGGCTTTATGCTCGGACGAGAAAAGTTCTATGAATATTATGTAGCGTTCGGTATGTCCGAAAGAACAGGAATCGACCTTCCCGGCGAAAGTGACGACTACTTCTTTAACAATGGCGGTATTCACGGTATGCAGCTGATGGACTTGGCGGTTGCTTCATTCGGTCAGAACTTTAAGATCACTCCGATACAAATGCTGACAGCCTGCGCCGCTATCGCAAACGACGGCAAATTGATGAAGCCTTATGTTGTATCGCAGGTGTCCGATTCGGACGGAAACGTGGTAAAATCAACCGAACCAACTGTCAAGCGTCAGGCAATATCCTCCGAGGTGGCACAGCGTATCTGCAGTATGCTGGAACAGAACGTTATCGGCGGCTGTGCTACCAACGGCTATATCGCAGGCTACCGTATCGGTGCCAAAACGGGTACATCACAGAAAATTGTCGATGAAAACGGTCAGAAAACAGATGACTATATTGCTTCTTTCTGCGGTATCGCTCCGTGTGATGACCCGGAAATCGCGCTTCTCTGTTACTTTGATACACCGGACCCCAATATTAACTATTACGGCTCCACCGTAGCAGGTCCGTGTTTCAGAAATATTATGAACGAGGTTTTGCCTTATCTCGGAATCGATAAGGTTTATTCGGATGATGAATCCTTCAAGCTTGATACAACAACAAAATCCTATACGGGTATGGAGGTTTCGGCAGCAGAATCACAGCTTACCTCGGAAGGTCTTGAAGCTCGTGTGGTCGGTGAAGGAAAAACTGTTATTGCACAGAACCCTGCCGCCTATATGACCATACCGAAGGACGGTACGGTAGTACTTTATACGGAAGAAAATCCGAAGAAGACAATGGTAAAAGTTCCCGACTTTACAAACTGCACAATGTCCGAGGCAAACGACCTTGCCGCAGAGTATGACCTGAATCTTCGCATAGAAGGCTCACAAGGTTCCGACGGCGCGTCCTATGCAAAATCACAGGATATTAAGGCAGGAACACAGGTGGAAGAATATACGGTTATTACCGTAACTTTCAATCAGGACAACTCAATTATGTAATGTTGATTTCGGAACAGAGGTGTTAAATATGACAAACAGAATGAAAACTGTACAAAATCCACGTCTGATTCTCGCCGTGTGTCAAAACGCACGGCGAATATCCGAAATTTTATCCGACATTCTGAATTACTGTTCCTACAATACTTGTATCGACAGCTTCAGTGAAAATACGGATTTTATCCTATCGACAAAATCCGGAACGGAATGTCCGGAAGATGTGATCGCCGATACGGTAATTTTTGACCAAAGTGTATCAAACGAAGTTTTTTCCGGCTTCAAGAAAAAAGTAACTTCTTATGAACACTTTTATAGTGTTCATAAAGAGGAACCAATATCCGTTATCACCTATTCGTTGGATCACTATTCGGCAGACGTGACTTTCAGAAATATCAAAGAGCAGAACGAAACAACAGTATTTGAGATTATTGTTAATGGCATTCTGAGCCGTGTTCGTATCAACAACAGACGATATTCACTGGAAGAAGTATTACAGTGTACGGCGGTGCTGACCGCCACAGGAATACCGCTTGCATCGATTATTTCATTCTTTAATAATTAACATTAACGAATGAAAAATTCGGTTTCGCAGGGTAATGCAAAGCTTTAGTCAGGCTTTCTCGAAAGCTTGCCGGAAGCGCAGGGGGCAGGCAGCCCCTTGACTGCCGGTATGCACCAACGGAAAGTGGTGAAAAAATGAGGAGATTTGAAAGGTGGACTTTGATTTATGACAGGAATATGGACAATCATTGCGGCAGTAGCATCGTTCGGAATTGCGGCGGCACTCGGTATATGGCTGATACCGTTTCTGAGAAAGATACATTTCGGTCAGACGATTCTTGATGACGGTCCGAAGTGGCATAAGGGAAAGCAGGGAACACCGACAATGGGCGGCTTTATGTTTATCATAAGCAGTGTTGTTGTCGGTGTGGTGTGCGTTTTGCTGTATCATATCACGGGTACGCCGGAAACAACGGTGCTCAGTGCAAAGATCTATGCCGGAATCTTTATGGCAGTCGCTTACGGCGCTGTCGGTTTTATTGATGACTATATCAAAGTAGTGAAGAAAAGAAATCTCGGATTGACAGCAATACAAAAACTGATCTTACAATTTGGCGTTGCGATTGCCTATCTCGTAACATTGGCTTGCTTCGGGGATACGACAAGCACTTATATTCCCTTTGTCGGTATGGTTGACCTCGGTATTTTTTACTATCCGCTCTCTGCGATCTTTATTGTCGGTATCGTCAACGCGGTGAACCTCACGGACGGTATTGACGGGTTGAATGGTTCGGTGACGTTCTTCGGCTCCATTTTCTTTATGCTGATCGCAAGCTTTTTGGGAAGAATGGGTGTTTCTGTAATGTCTGCTGCTTTGGCAGGAGGCTGTCTGGGATTCTTGGTCTGGAACTTTCACCCCGCAAAAGTGTTTATGGGTGATACAGGTTCACTGTTTCTCGGAGGCTTTATGTGTGCGATCGCATTCGCGCTTGATATGCCGATCCTCCTGATACTTATTGGTCTTGTTTATATCTGCGAGATGTTCTCGGTGATCTTACAGGTAACATATTTCAAACTGACACACGGCAAGCGCCTTTTCAAAATGAGCCCCATTCATCATCATTTTGAAATGTGCGGTTGGTCGGAAGTCAAGATCGTTGTAATGTTCAGTATCTTTACATCGATATGCAGTGCATTAGCACTTATAATGATCATAATGAATCCGCCGTATGTCGGAATTTAATATCTTTAATTTTTCGGAAAGGAAGTGCCGTTATCAGTGAGATTGGATTCTTCGCCTGCCCGTCAGCTTCCGGTACACGAGCCGACGCCTGCCCCGAAAGCACCGAGGCAGGTCAGCGACAAAAATGCAAGTCTGCCCAAAAAAGTCAAAAACAGGCTGAAACTTTTTTCTGTAAGGCTCGGAATGGATATGACATTTTTGTTTCTTGTCATTCTGCTCGTTATCATCGGTTTGATAATGATGTTTTCGGCAAGCTATCCCGCAGCGCTCGAATATACCAACAGCAGTTATACCTATCTTATGAGACAGGGACTTTTTGCCGTGATCGGCATAACAATAATGATACTCGTTTCCTATTTTGACTATCATCATTTTCATAAGCTGGCTTTTCCGCTCCTCGTGCTGTCAATGATACTTCTTGTCGTTGTATTGTTTATGCCGGCAAAAAATGATGTTCATCGTTGGATTCCACTCGGAATGTTCGACATTCAGGCATCGGAAATCAGTAAATTTGCCATTATTCTTTTTCTCGCCCATTGGGGCTCTATCCATTTCAGGAAAATGGACACCTTTAAATACGGTGTTCTGCCGGCAATTTTGATTTTTGTTCCTACCGCACTTCTTTTGATGAAGGAGCCACATTATTCGGGTATTGTTATCATTCTCACGCTGATCGCGATAATGCTTTTCATCAGCGGTGTCAAGCTCCGCTATTTTGTCATTGCAGGTGCCACTGTCGGAGTGGGCGTTATAGCGCTTGCCGTTACGGGAAAACTCACCTATGCAATGGAGCGTCTTGCGGGCTGGGGACAGGCTCTGACCTATGTGAACAAGGATCTGTGGGATAAAACCTATCAGACCCGAAATTCACTGTATGCGATCGGTTCGGGCGGTCTTTGGGGACAGGGACTCGGTCAGTCAAGACAGAAATATTTGTATATCCCCGAAGCACAGAACGACTTTGTTTTTGCCGTTGTCTGTGAGGAACTGGGCTTTGTTGGTGCGATGATCATTCTTTGTGTCTTTGCGCTGCTTGTATGGAGAGGCATTACGGTTTCAATGAGAGCAAAGGATAAATTCGGTTCGCTTCTGGGAATTGGTCTTTCCGCGCAGATAGGCATACAGGTCGTATTCAATATTATGGTTATCACCGACTGGCTGCCGAACACAGGTATCAGTTTACCGTTCTTCAGCTACGGCGGTTCATCTCTGATAATGCTTCTTGCTCAAATGGGTATTGTATTGTCAATTTCACGAACGTCAAATCTTGAAAAAGCGTAAAGGGTGATTTAGTATGAAAATATTATTTGCAGGCGGCGGTACGGCAGGACATATCAATCCGGCACTCGCTATAGCAGGCTATGTGCGTCAGCGTCAGCCCGATGCCGAAATACTTTATATCGGTGCCAACGGCGGTATGGAAGAACGTCTGGTTCCCCAGGCAGGTTTTGCGTTCCGGGGTATCACCGTTCAGGGCTTTAAGCGTAAAATGACGCCAAAAGCTATCAAGGAGAATATTGTCACTGTGAAAAAGGCGATCTCGGCAAGCAATGAATCCAAGAAGATCATTGAGGAATTTCAGCCGGACATCTGTGTCGGTACAGGCGGTTATGTCAGCGGACCCGTTCTCCGCACGGCGGCAAAAATGGGAATTCCGATCATCATTCACGAGCAGAACGCCTTTCCGGGCGTCACCAATAAAATGCTTGCCAAAAAAGCCGCAAGAGTAATGTTGGCAATGCCTGCCGCAAGAGAGCATTTCAAAGGCAATTGCAGCTTTGTCGATACGGGCAATCCCGTAAGAGGAGAGATTCTCACTCAGCAAAAGGACGAAGCAAGAAAACAGCTCGGTCTTGACAGCCGCCCCGTGATTCTTTCTTTCGGCGGCAGTCTGGGCGCCAGAAAAATCAATGAAGCGCTTGCCGATATTATCGCAAGAAGTGCCAAAGATGGAAAGTATCAGCATATTCACGCGTATGGACAATACGGAAAATGGTTTCCGGGACTTTTGAAGGATAAGGGTGCAGACCTTGAAAAAGCCGATAATCTCGACATCAGGGAATTTATCAATGATATGCCTGTATGTCTTGCAGCGGCGGATGTCGTTGTCGCAAGAGCCGGTGCCATTACTTTGAGCGAAATTCAGGTGCAGGGCAAACCGTCGGTTCTGATCCCATCGCCGAATGTTGCCGAAAATCATCAGTATCATAATGCAATGGCGCTCGTTAACCAAAATGCCGCAGTAATGATAGAGGAAAAAGACCTCACCCCCGAAAAGCTCACCAAGGAGATCGATCAACTTGCCGGCGACCCTGCAAGACTGAGGGAATATGCCGAGAACGCAAAGAAAATGGCGATTTCGGATGCTGCAAAACGTATCTATTCCATTATTATCGAAGTAATAGCGACCAATCAGAAAAAGACAAAAAATGAATAAGATCATAGGGGAATGATAGGGAATGAGTAAAAAAAATTCTGGCAGTGACCCCCGAAAGAAAGGCGGTGCAGGTAAATCGGCGCCGCCGACGGGAAAGAAAAAAAACGACGGAAAACAGCAGACGGACGGAAGAAAAATCAATAAACCGACAAAATCGCCGCCTGTCAAGCCTGATAACAAAATCAGACTGAACAGCGAGAATGACGAAATTTACGAGCCTGTTTCGGAAACCGATATTGATGTTGAAGCATCCGAAATGCTCAACAGAAAAAGAAAAACATCGGTGCCGAAAGAATACATACGTCCGCCGTCACCGGCAAAAGCACCAATCAGCGACTACAGAAGAAAACTGAAACGGATTCTTTTCTATGTAGTAACAATCATTGTTCTGGTATCAATATGCCTTGTGCTTTCCCTGACGGTATTTTTCAAAATCGACGAGATAGAGGTAGAAGGAAAGACCAGATATGACACCAATGAAATCATTGCTGCTTGTCAGATAGAAAAGGGCGATAATCTGATTTTGTGTCAGACATCGGGCGGCGAAAAAAATATTCAGGAAAAATTTCCGTATATTGAAAGCGTCACCGTCAGCAAGAAGCTTTTTAATAAAATTATCATCAATGTCAAGGAAGCCGTTCCCACCTCTATTATAGAAAGCGATGGCAAATATATTGTCTTGAGCAAACAAGGAAAAATTATCGAGATCAATGATAAAAAAACCTATGATGTTCCTACTGTTCTCGGTGCAAAGCTGAAAGATGTCAAGCTTTCGTCAACGGTAAAATACAGCGATGAAAATATTCAGAATTATATTACAGAAATATTGGGAGCAGTCAGCGAAAATAAAATTGAAAATATTGAAACGATCGATATTTCCAGTCTTTCTAATATCAAGCTGATTCGCAAAAACGGTTTTACTATTATTATCGGTGCGCCCGAAAATATCGAGTACAAAATAAAAACCGCCAAAACCATTATGTCGGAAAATGTCAGCAAGGATGATATAGGTGTTCTGAATGTATCCCTTGCCAATCCGGGCGGAGGAAAGTCCTATTTTAAAACCGAAAGCGCCGTACAGCAAAGTTCTGCTCCAAAGAAAACGGAGTCCAGCACGGCCGTGAAAACCGAATCAAGCACCTCCGAGCAAAGCAAGGAGGAAGCAAGCAGTTCCGATGATGAAAATGACAAGGAACCGGATGACGAGGAGTATAACGGTGATGATAACAATACGGATTATGATGGCGGTGACGACGATACGGACTATGACTATGATGACGATGATGACACCGATTATGATTACGATGATGATTACGATGATGATTACGATGACGATAATGATGACATCGATTATGACTATGATGATAATGACGATAACGATGACATCGATGATGGCGATAACGACGACGATGACACCGATGATGATTATGATGACGAAGATACCTACGATTACGATACCGATGAGGAGGAAACGTGATCAAAATGGTTATAGTGTACAAAAAAGATTTGTGGAATTGGTGAATCTAAATTAAAAACGATAAATATACATAAAATTGATTTTATCATATTGAAATCTTGTTTTAAAAGTGGTAAATTAATATTAGTTATATATTATCAAAAAAATAATCAATTATACGTCAGATTGTATTTTGTGTTTGATACAGAATCGAAATAAATTGACGGATTGTTAATTTTGAAGGGAGAAAAATAATGCCTTACGAATTTGAAAACGAAGTGGATACCATCGTTCATATTAAAGTTGTAGGAGTCGGCGGCGGCGGCGGAAACGCCATCGACCGAATGGTTGAATATGTGTCGGGTGTTGAATTTATTTCCATCAATACCGACCAGCAGGCACTGAACCGTTCAAAGGCTACTCAGAAGGTGCAGATAGGTGAGAAAATTACCCACGGAAAGGGCGCAGGCTCCAAACCCGAAGTAGGCGAAAAGGCTGCCGAGGAAAGCCGTGACCAGATCGCAGAACTGCTCCGCGATACCGATATGGTATTTATTACCGCAGGTATGGGCGGCGGTACCGGTACGGGTGCGGCTCCGGTCGTTGCCGAAGTAGCAAAGGAAATGGGAATTCTTACCGTAGGTATCGTAACAACACCGTTCCTCTTTGAGGGTAAACGTCGTATGGGACAGGCAGAAGAGGGTATTGCCAAGCTGAAACAGCACGTTGACTCTTTGATCGTGATTCCGAACGAAAGACTGAAAAATATCAGCGAGGAGAAAATCACACTCCAGAATGCTTTCTTTGCCGCAGATGATGTGCTCCGTCAGGGTGTTCAGAGCATTACAGACCTGATCGTGATTCCGGGTCTTGTTAACCTTGACTTTGCAGATGTTACTTCTGTAATGAAGGACGCAGGCTATGCCCTGATGGGCGTGGGCGTTGCTTCGGGCAAGGACAAGGCGAAAATTGCCGCACAGAATGCAATTTCCAGTCCGCTCCTCGGCACATCCATTCAGGGTGCAAAGGGATTGATTGTCAATATTAAGGCTTCTCCCGATATTGGTCTTGATGAGATCCAGGAAGCTTCCACAATGATTTCCGAACAGGCAGACGAAAATGCGATCATCATTTGGGGTGCCGCACTTGATGAGGAAATGGAGGACGCAATCAGCGTTATTGTGATCGCAACGGGTTTTCCCACCACAGACAGCTATTCACCCGTAAGCGGTAAAAAGGACGAGAAAAAGCCTGTTTCACCGTTCCAGTACGGCGCTGTACAGAACAGACCCGACCCGACCCGTTTCGGTACGGTGACAAGACCGCAGGACAAGCCTCAGCAGAAACCGGCAAATCCTTATCAGCCATCTTATCAGCAGCCTTCTTATTCACAAAACGCTGCTCCGTCACAGTCCCAGCCGCAGCAGCCCCAGGCTCCCGTTTATCCCAATGCCAATACTTCACTTCCCACACAGAAGCCTGCACAGCAGTCCCGTCAGTCATCAAAAAACAATGATTCGGACGATTCCTTTATGGACATAATGTCGATCCTTAACAATAAATAAAAACTCGAAAGCCTGCCGTATGATCGACAGGCTTTCATTTTAACCGAAAATCAAAAAGTGTCATCCGGAATTGTCATATGCGATAAGAATTTCAAAGAAAAAGAAAGGTTGTTTTTATGAAAAGTAAGCATATTATTGATTTGGAAGATTTGTCGGCAAACGAACTGACGGAGATCATCAAGCTTGCCAACGAAATAAAAGAAAGACCGTCGGACTATGCCGAAGCTTGTAAAGGCAAAATACTGGCAACTTTATTCTATGAACCGTCAACCAGAACCCAGATGTCCTTTAAAACCGCTATGCTCCGACTCGGCGGAAGCGTTATCGGTTTTGACAATCCTCAGAATTCCTCCGTGTCTAAGGGGGAAAGCCTGAAAGATACCATTACGGTTGTCGGCGGCTATACGGATATTATTGCGATCCGTCACCCGTTGGAAGGTACCGCCAAAGCAGCGTCGATGTATTCTGACGCTCCCGTGATCAATGCAGGTGACGGCGGACATCTCCACCCGACACAGACCCTGACCGACGTTGTAACACTTTATAATGAAAAAGGTTCTCTTGACGGTATGACCATCGGTTTGTGCGGCGACCTGAAAAACGGACGCACCGTCCACTCCCTGATCAAAACAATGTCGCATTTCCGGAATAATCGATTTGTGCTGATCTCGACACCCGAACTTGCTGTTCCGCAGTATATCAAAGATGTGATGAACGCGTCGGACTGTACATATCTTGAAGTACCGAGTCTGATAGAAGCAATGCCCATGTTGGACGTGCTGTATATGACAAGGATACAGCGTGAACGTTTCGCCAGCGAAGAAGAATATGAAAAAGAAAAAGGCGTATTTGTACTGGATAAAGAAAAGCTTCTCTCCGCAAAGCGTGATTTAAAAATTCTGCACCCCCTGCCGAGAGTAGATGAAATTACTGTTGAGGTTGATGATGACGAACGCGCCAAATATTTTATTCAGACAGTTTACGGAATGTATGCACGAATGGCATTGATAAAAACAATGCTCGGCAATACCGACAAAACACCCACAGCACGGATTTTTGATACCCATAATGTTCAATGCTCCAATCCGCGCTGTATCACCAAAACCGAAAAATATCTCCCGAAAATCTTCCGTGAAGTCGGCGGCGATATGCTGATCTGCAAATACTGCGAAAACCGCACGCTAATTTAAAATGGAAAATTGAAAGTGGAAAATGGAAAATTAAAAATCATTACTCTCGAACGTATAAAATTTTATTTGTTTGGGAGTAATTTTTTTACTAATTGCAGAAATTTGTTTTTTTATGATAATTTCTTGTCAGCAGTAGCAAAATATGATATAATGTTTATCGTTTAAGCTGCAATCAATATAGATAAAGAGGGTTTTTTGATGGATATAAGAGAAGATTTAAGAAACGTCGCAATTATTGCACACGTTGACCACGGTAAAACAACACTCGTTGACCAGCTTCTGCTGCAAAGCGGTATTTTCCGTGCCAATGAAACGGTTGCGGAACGTGTAATGGACTCGAACGACCTTGAAAGAGAAAGAGGAATTACCATTCTTTCCAAAAATACGGCAGTAATGTATAATGGTACCAAAATCAATATCGTTGATACGCCCGGTCACGCGGATTTCGGCGGCGAGGTGGAACGCATACTGATGATGGTTGACGGCGTACTGCTGTTGGTTGATGCGTTTGAGGGCTGTATGCCGCAGACACGTTTTGTTCTTAAAAAGGCTCTTGGTCTTGGCAAAAAGCCGCTTGTCGTTGTTAATAAGATCGACCGCCCCGGTGCAAGACCAGAGGAAGTGGTTGATGAGGTGCTTGACCTCTTTATCGAGCTGGGTGCAGACGATGACCAGCTTGAATTTCCCGTTGTTTATGCGTCGGGACGTGACGGCTATGCTTCGCTTGACCCTTACAAAAAGGGAACAGATATGAAGCCGCTGTTTGAAAAAATTATTGAGGAAATTCCTGCACCGAAGGGTGAGATGAACGGACCGTTACAGCTTCTGTTTTCCAATATTGACTATGATGAATATGTCGGACGTATCGGAATCGGACGTGTGGAAAGAGGCAGCTGCAAAGTTGGTCAAAATATTACCCTGTGCCACAATGACGGAAGCAGAAAAAATGCAAAGATCACAAAATTATATCAGTTCGAAGGTTTGAAGCGCGTGGAGTCGGAAACAGCACAGCTCGGTGATATTGTCGCTGTTTCGGGTATTGCCGATCTGAATATCGGTGAAACCGCCTGCGATACCGAACATCAGGAACCATTGCCGTTTGTTAAAATTGACGAACCGACTGTTTCAATGCTGTTTATGGTCAACAACAGTCCGTTTGCCGGTCGTGAGGGTAAATATGTGACATCAAGAAATCTCCGTGAACGTCTTTTCAAGGAGGTCGAAACCAACGTTGCAATGCGTGTGGAGGAAACGGATTCCGCAGATACTTTTAAAGTTTCGGGACGCGGTGAACTTCATCTTTCCATATTGATCGAAACAATGCGCCGCCAGAATTACGAATTTCAGGTATCACGCCCGAAAGTGATTATGCACGAGGTCAACGGCAAACTTCAGGAGCCAATGGAACTGTTGATGATTGAAGTGCCGGATAACTATGTCGGTGCAATTATGGAAAAGCTCGGTTCAAGAAAAGCGGAGTTGATCAATATGGGTACCCGTGAAACAGGCACAACACATATTGAATTCCGTATCCCTGCAAGAGGTATTATGGGCTATCGTCCGGAATTCCTCACCGATACCAACGGCAACGGTATTATGAACCATATCTTTGACGGCTATGAGGACTATAAAGGCGATATTCAGTCACGTACACAAGGTTCGCTCATTGCGCACGAAACAGGCGAAAGTACAGGCTACGGTCTTTTTGCCGCTCAGGACAGAGGACGTTTGTTTATCGGTCCGGGTGTGGAAGTGTATGAGGGTATGATCGTCGGTGCCAATCCCAAAAATGAAGATATGGTTGTTAATGTATGCAAGAAAAAACATATCACCAATACTCGTGCGTCGGGTTCGGACGAGGCTTTGAAGCTGACACCGCCGACGATCCTGAGTTTGGAACAGTCGCTTGAATTTATCAATGATGATGAACTGGTGGAGGTAACGCCTCATTCTATCCGTATGCGCAAGACCATACTCAACAAAGAGCAGCGTATGAAAAACCAAAGCAAAGGAAAATGACATAATGAATTATGTTATCCTTGACCTTGAATGGAATGGCTGCTACAGCAAAAGGCTGAACGGCTTTATCAATGAGATCATCGAATTCGGTGCGGTGAAGCTGAACGAAAACTTCGAGATCATCGGGCAGTTTTCAATGCTTGTGCGCCCCGCGATCGGAAAGCGTATCCGTTCATCGGTCAAAAATCTGACGTCTATTACGAATGATGATCTGAAACACGGTTCTCCGTTTACCTATGCCGTCAATAAATTCCGGAAATTTGTTGACGGCTGTGTGCTGATGACGTGGAGTACCAGCGACCTTGTGACACTGGAAGCAAACTGTTCCTACTATTTCGGGAAGCCGAAGATACCGTTTGTGAAACAGTATGTTGATTTGCAGGCATATTGTCAGGATATGTTGGGAATCGGCAATAAAAATTCTCTCGGACTGGTAGCGGCGGCAGAAATGCTCGGACTGAACGTTGACGATATTCCCCACCACAGAGCGGTGGGGGACAGTATCGTTTCCGCAAAATGCTTTCAGGCATTATACTATGAGCCGACATTTTCGGCATATATACAAAATGCGGAAACCGATGCATTTTATGAACGTCTGAATTTTCACAACACGTTCATCACAAGCCTTGATAATGAAGCGATCGACAGAAGCGTAATGTTTTTTAACTGCAATGTCTGCGGCGCAAGAGCTGAACAGCAAAAGGATTGGGAAGCAAAAAACAAATCCTTTTATTCCTCTTTCCGGTGTCCGTATTGTGAAAATACGTTTAAAGGAAAAATTCAGTTCAAGGTAAAATATGACGGTATCCTGCCAATCAAAAAAGTCATTGTTCCGAAACAGACAGAAGAAAAGAACGAAGAACCCAACGAGAAAATTTCATAAGCACCATTATTTTGAAAACAAAGAACCGTTCAATGTATTTTTGGTACATTGAACGGTTAATTTTTTGTGAAGTGATTTGTTTTTGTCAAGAGGTTTTTCGTCACCTATCAAATAGTCAATGACTGAGCGGTTGTTTAATAAAAATCTCCGAAAATTTGTTGACAAGCATTGGGGGATATGGTATTCTTTTTTATATTATTGGTCAATTATAACAAATTAAAGGGGGAAAGTCAAGTATTCTGTTAAAAATGATCATTCAATGCAAAGTGATAATGATTGGTACCAATAATCAAATTATATTCAAAAGTGGGTGAATTTTATGAAATTGAAAAAAATCACAGCAGGGCTGTTGTTCATTACAATGATCGTTCCGACAATGTCGGCACCTGTCAGTGCGGCAACGTCGATTACGGAATGGACGACAATTACGAATCTTTCCAAAAATACGACAATCGATGGTTCTTTAAAGGTTGACGCTTCGGTCAACCTCAACGGCTACACGCTGACAGTCAAGGGTGACCTTATACAGGACAAGGACATCGACATCAGCGGAGGTGTTCTCACCGTCAGCGGTGATTTGTGGCTGGAAAACGGAAATCTTGATATTAATGACGGTAAAGTAACGGTCGGCGGCGGTTTTTATGGTAAGACACAAGACGGTAATAACGGCGGCAGACTTCAAATGAACGATGAAAACGATTACCTTCTTGTTAACGGAGATTTTTTCTATCAGTGCGGCGTTTGGAGCAGTGACTGGCTGACAGAAGGTACATTGGAAGTAAAAGGTGACTTCACACAGAAATCAGGTACCTATGATAACTTTAACGCATACGGAAATCATAAAGTTGTTCTTTCCGGTACGGGAGTGCAGAATGTCAGCTTTGAAAATCCGAACAATTCAGGCTTTAATATTCTTGAAACCACCAATTCAAAAGTAAAACTGAATGGTGTAAGAATCAATAAGCTTGACAGTGATGTGACGGTCGGTTCTTTTGAACAGTACAGCGACTTTGATGCGGCAGGACATACTCTTACCGTTACAAATGACCTTGTAGAAAAGGGCAATATCACACTGAACGAAGGAACAGTCAACGTAAAGGGCAATGCTTGGGTTGAAAGCGGAAATCTTGACTTGGAAAATGGTAGTCTGAACGTTGACGGTAATCTGAAATTCCAGACACAAGACGGTAATAACGGCGGCAGACTTCGTATGGACAACGAAAATGACTATGTTCTTGTTAACGGAGATTTTGTCTATCAGTGCGGCGTTTGGAGCAGTGACTGGCTGACCGATGGTACACTTGAAGTGAAAGGCGATTTCACACAGAAATCAGGTACTTATGATAACTTTAACGCATACGGAAATCATAAAGTTGTTCTTTCCGGTACGGGAGTACAGAATGTCAGCTTTGAAAATCCGGGTAATTCAGGCTTTAATATTCTTGAAACCACCAATTCAAAAGTAAAACTGAATGCTGTAAGAATCAATAAGCTTGACAGTGATGTGACGGTTGGTTCTTTTGAACAGTACAGCAACTTTGATGTGTCAGGATATACCTTTACCGTTACAAATGACCTTGTAGAAAAGGGCAACATTACACTGAACGAAGGAACAGTCAACGTAAAGGGCAACGCTTGGGTTGAAAGCGGAGAACTTAACCTGAACAACGGCAGAATGAACGTTGACGGCAATCTGAAATTCCAGAAACAAGACGGTACTAACGGCGGCAGACTTCGTATGGACGATGAGAACGATTATCTTTTTGTTAACGGAGATTTTGTCTATCAGTGCGGCGTTTGGAGCAGTGACTGGCTGACGAATGGTACGCTTGAAGTAAAAGGTAACTTTGTACAGAAATCGGGTACTTATGATAACTTTAATGCATACAGTAATCATAAAGTTATCCTTTCCGGTACAGGAGACCAGAATGTCAGATTTGAAAATCCGAATAATTCGGGTGTAAATATTCTTGAAACAACAAATGCCAATGTAAATTTGAATGATGTAAGAGTCACTACTCTTGACAAAGATGTTGTTGTCGGTGATTTTACACAGTACGGTTCTCTTGACCTGAACGGTCATACTCTCACCGTAACAGGTGACCTTGTACAGAGAGGCAACATTGATGTCAACGGAGGAAACCTTGTTGTAAAAGGCGATTATCTTCTTGAAAGCGGAACACTTGACCTCAATGACGGTAAAGTAACCGTTGACGGCGATTTCAGGGCACAGAAGAAGGACACTTCAGACGGACAAGTTACTTATACAAACGGCGGCAGACTTCGTATGGACAACGAGAACGATTACCTTCTTGTTAACGGAGATTTTTTCTATCAGTGCGGCGTTTGGAGCAGTGACTGGCTGACGAATGGTACGCTGGAAGTAAAAGGTGACTTCACACAGAAATCGGGCACTTATGATAACTTTAACGCATACGGAAATCATAAAGTTATTCTTTCGGGTACGGGAGTGCAGAATGTCAACTTTGAAAATCCCAACAGTTCAGGCATTAATATTCTTGAAACAACAAATGCTAATGTAAAGCTGAACGGCGTAAGAGTCAGCAAGCTTGACAGTGATGTGACAGTCGGCTATTTTGATGAGTATGGTTCTCTTGACCTTGACGGTCACAAGCTCACAATAGCAGGCGACCTCATATCAAAAGGTGATATTGATGTCAATACAGGAACAATCACTGTAACAGGAAATGCCTGGATTGAGAGCGGAAGCATTGACATCAATACAGGTATCGTCACAGTCAACGGCAATCTGAAATTCCAGAAACAAGGCGGTACTAACGGCGGCAGACTCCGTATGGATAACGAGGGCGACTATGTTCTTGTTTACGGAGATTTTGTTTATCAGAGCGGCACTTGGGGCAGCGACTGGCTGACGAATGGTACGCTTGAAGTAAAAGGTGACTTCACACAGGAATCGGGCACTTATGATAACTTTAACGCACAAGGAAATCATAAAGTTCTTCTTTCAGGCTATGATGTTCAGACTGTCAAGTTTCAAAATCCCGGTAACGGCAGTTCGATTTTTGAGATTCTTGAAATCACAAAGGATAAGAACCTCGGCTATGTGTTTGAACCCTACGGCAACTGGAGAAGACTGATCGAACACTCCGAGCTCGAAAACAATACCACGATCGACAAGACCGCTTTCGTAGTCGGCAAACAGGCTACCCTCGAAACCACTGTTATCGGCGGTGCAGGTCAGTACAAAATTGGTTATGCTTACAAAAAATCGACCGACAAGACCTATACCGCTATCGGCACAGCTGTAGAAGCCGACAAGGCAACAGCTGTATTCAAACCCACAACCTATGGCGTATATGAAGTCAAAGCAATCGTTGTTGACGGTGCAGGTCAAACCGAAGAAAAGACGTTTATTGTTGATGTTAAGGATGTGCTCAGCAACTCGTCTGCCGTTGACAAGACCATTGCCTACAAGGGTGATACGCTGACCATTACCGCAAAGGGCAACGGCGGCTTTACTCCCTATACCTACGCTTACTATTACAGAAAAGCTTCCACTACCACGTGGACAAAGATCGGCAGCGGATACAGCACGGCAACCACCGCGACCTGCAAACCTGCCGCAACAGGCAACTATGAGATCAGAGTTGATATTAAGGATGATGAGGGAACGGTAGTCAGCAAGATTCTGACGGTCAAGATGAAATTGCCGATCGTGAACAACTCTACCGTTTCAGCCGAGAAAATCACATACGGCGAAAAGGTGACACTCACCGCTTCCGCAACGGGCGGTTCAACACCTTACACCTATGAGTATCTCGCAAAAAAATCGACGGCTGCAAAATACTCCACACTCAAAGCTTACAGCACAACAGCAACGCACAACTACAAGCCGTCGGGAGTCGGAACATACGATATTCAGATAAACGTTAAGGACAGTGACGGAACAGTTGAAAGCAAGAACTTTACCCTCGTGGTAAAAGAACCTCTTGTGAACAATTCCACTGTTTCAGCCGAGAAAATCACCTATGGCGACAAACTCACACTCACTGCTTCCGCAACGGGCGGCACGGGCACTTACACTTATGAATACCTCGCAAAGAAATCTACCGCAACAAAATATTCAACGCTCAAAGCGTACAGCACAACAACAAGCTACAACTACAAACCCTCTGCCGCAGGTACTTTCAACATTCAAATCAATGTTAAGGACAGCGACGGCACCATTACCACAAAAGACTTTACAGTCATTGTAAAAGAACCTCTCGTGAACAATTCCACGATGTCAGCTGATACGACCGTTCACGGTGACGGTGTGACCCTTACGGGTAAAGCAGCCGGCGGCACAGGTACTTATACTTATCAGTATCTTGCAAAGAAAACCACAGCGACAAAATGGGTAACACTCAAAGCCTACAGTGCAAATGCTTCCTACGAATTCAAACCTACAGCCGCAGTTCCCTATGACGTACAGATCAACGTCAAGGACAGCGACGGCACTGTTGTATCAAAGGAATTTGTTCTTAATGTGAATGAGAAGCTTGCCAACACTTCCACAATGTCAAAGGATAATTTGGTATTTGGCAACAGCACAACACTCAAAGGTTCTGCAACAGGCGGTCTGGAATCCTACACCTATGAATACCTCGCAAAGAAAACCACCGCAACAAAATGGGTGACGCTCAAAGCGTACAGCACAGCAGCAGAATATGACTTCAAACCTGCGGGTGCCGTTCCCTATGACGTAAGGATCAACGTCAAGGACAGCAGAGGCGTAGTAGTCAGCAAAGACTTTACACTCGAAGTAAGACCCGTACTCAAAAACGAATCCACCGTTGCCGATACCCTGATCGAATACGGCGATAAGACTACTCTTACCGGTAAAGCAACCGGCGGCACCGCTCCTTATCAGTACGAATATCTTGCCAAGAAAACCACTGCCACTAAGTGGGTAACACTCAAAGCGTACAGCACGACTGCGGCCTACGACTTCAAACCGTCGGCAGCCACAACTTATGATATTCAGATCAATGTTAAGGACAGTGACGGCACTGTAGTAAGCAAAAACTTCACCCTCAAAGCAAAAGCACCTCTTGTTAACACTTCCACTATCGACATTGATGACAAGACAGTGACCTTTAATGCTTCCGCAACAGGCGGTGAGGGCGGCTATACCTACACTTATTACTATAAGCTTGAAACAGCCACAACCTGGACAAAGACGACCGCAACATTTACGGCTCCGACTTCTGCGGCATACGACCTCAAGGTAGTTGCAGCAGACAGCGAGGGCACAGAAAAGGCAAAGACCTTTACGGTCAACTTCTATGAAGATCTGGCTAATCAATCAACTGTTTCCGTCAGCGATAAATTTACTCTGAAAGCAAAAGCGACCGGAGGAACGGCGCCCTATACTTACGCATATTACTACAAAGCAGCCGGAGAAACAAAGTGGACGAAGATCGGCACAGAGTTCGGCACCGCTGCAACAGCCTCGTTTACCCCCCAAACAGGCACGTCATACACATTTAAGATCGTAGTCAAGGACGCAGACGAAACCACCGCAGCAAAAACTTTTAAAGTAAAAGTAAGCTGATAACAGAAAATCGCTCAATGTATTTTTTGGAATACATTGAGCGATTATTTTTTAGAAAAATATATCAGAAAAGTGAAAGCTTAACAATTGTTTTTGACGATACCGCACCCAGATTGCCGCCAATCTCGCGAATCGCAAAGGAGACTTTATTGTTCGGGTTATCATAGTCCTTGGAAATGCCGTCGTCCTCGTACATTTCATATTCAATGCTCTCGTCTGTGTAGGCGATGATCTCAAACATTGAGGTATCCATACGGTCGGTACATTCGCTTGTCCTGCAAAGCGGCAGAAGCTTATTTCTGCGAATGAATACAGGCACTTCGTCAACTGCCGCACTGATATAATGCATACCCTTTTTCAGTATCTGATAACGGCGCTGTGACGACGATTTGAAAAGTACCAACAACATATCTTCGGGCAGATAAACGTAGCGTCCGGGGGCGTTCTGCGTGTAGATCGGTGCGATCATTATGCTTTCGCCTATCATCAACTGGTCTTCTATGCTTCTTGCAAAGTTGTCCGCAGGATACTCAAAACTCACCGGCTTGATCATCATATCGTTGTTCAGACACGCTTTCATATATTCGCTGTAAAGATAGGGGATCAGACTGTAGCGAATGGAAATGATATTTTTGAAAGCGTCCGTGTCCCCGAAACTGTAACATTCCTGACGGCGCGTACCGATCGCACTGTGGTTGCGCATTAACGGAGTGAAAATGCCGAATGCCAGCCAGCGGAGCATTAGATCCCTTGTGCAGTGCGAACCGAAGCCGCCCAGATCGGCACCACTGTAAAGGAAACCACACATATTCAGCGACGGCATCATTTTGATATTCAGCAGAAGGTGTGACCACCAAGACTGATTGTCACCTGTCCAGATTCCGCCGTATCGGTGCATACCGATATAGGAGGAACGTGAGAACATCAAAATACGCTTGTCGGGTGCCAGCGTGTCAAATGCTTCGCCTGCCGCTCTTGTCATATGATAGCCGTAAAGATTATGAACCGTATCGTGACGGACAATATTGCCGTCCATATTATGATAAAAACTCTCATAGTCCTTTTGACGGTTCGCCAGACCGTTGAACTGATCTTTCAGCTCAAAGAATTTGCCCGGTTCGTTGGTATTGAAATCAAAGTTTCGGAGATAGTCAACAGCCTCTGCAATGCCCTCATTGGTGAAGAACATAGCCGGTTCGTTCATATCGTTCCAGAAGCCCTCAATGCCGCTGTCGAGCAAAACTTTGTATTTGCTGCCGAACCATTTTCTGGCATTGGAATTGAGAAAGTCGGGGAAATGGGTTCTGCCGGGCCATACTCCTGCCGCAAAGTCCGAACCGTCGGCACGTTTGCAGAAAAACTGATATTGTCTGCCTTCTTCATAAACATCATAGCCGTTTTCGATTTTCACACCTGCATCAATGATCGGCACCAGACGGATTCCCTGCTGACGCATTTCCTCCACGAATTCCTTGAAATTCGGGAAACGCTCCTCGCTGACCGTAAAGTCCTTGTAGCTGTCCATATAGTCAATATCCAGATAAACTGCGTCAAGCGGAATATTGTTTTCACGGTATGTCTTGACAACTTCACGAACCTCGTCCTCGTTTCCATAGCTCCAGCGGCTTTGCTGAAAACCGAATGCCCAGCGCGGTGCCATATAGCTTCTGCCGATCATCTGTCTGAACTGCTTTACAATGTCATAGGCACTTTTGCCCTCGATAATATACACTTTGAAGTTGTTGTCGGAGGGGATAATTTTGATCATATTTTCGGCAGTATAGCCGATGTCAAAAGTTACTTTTGACGGAGCATCCACAAAAATGCCCACGCTGATCATACCGCTGATCACAATAAAATTGTGGGCGCCGTATAAAGAGCGTTTTTCTTCTGTATGGTTGGGGTCGTCGGTGCAGAAGCTTTCATAAATATAGCCGCGTTTGTTCAAGCCTCTGTTGGCTTCTCCCAGTCCATAGACAATATCATCATCTGCCATCAGATAAGTAAAGAGAATTTGTCCGTCTGTTGTCGTGATCTCATTAAGATACTGGATCGGGTCTTGCGAAAGCTCGATTTCCTCAACCACGGCATTGGTTTCTATCGGATTTCCGTATATGTATTTTTTTACCAAAAAATTACCTTCTTTCATTCTGTTCGGATGATTCAGTTGCGCTCAATTCGCCTGATGAATATTTCAACTTAATCATTATAACATACGTTTTGATAAATTTCTACTATTTCTGGAAGGAAAATTAACAAAATCGGTATTGTTAAATTGTCAGATTTGTATTATAATAAATTTGCAAAATATACGCCGTTGATACGGCAGATAGGAGCTAAAAAATGATAAGAGATATTTCCGAAAAGATAAAGTACATTGGTGCAGATGACCCCGACATTGACCTTTTTGAAAGTCAGTATGTCGTACCCGACGGTATGTGTTACAATTCTTATGTGATTCTTGATGATAAAATCGCCGTAATGGACACCATCGACAGAAGAAAGACCGATGAATGGTTTGATAATCTTGATAAAGTGTTGAACGGCAGAACACCCGATTATCTTATCATCAGCCATATGGAACCCGACCACGCCTACAATATTCAAAAAGCAGCCGAAAAGTACCCCGAAATGAAGTTAGTCGGCAACGATAAAACATTCAAAATGTTTCCGCAGTTCTTTACCCTTGACATCAAGGACAGAGCCGTTACCGTCAAAGAGGGCGAAACGATCACACTCGGTACACATTCGCTGACGTTCTATATGGCACCGATGGTACATTGGCCCGAAGTAATGGTGACGTATGAAGCAAATGAGAAAATTCTTTTCTCTGCCGACGGTTTCGGAAAATTCGGTGTGATCGACGCAGAACCCGATGACTGGGCTTGTGAAGCAAGAAGATATTATTTCAATATCGTAGGCAAATACGGCGCACAGGTGCAGGCACTCCTCAAAAAAGCTGCAAAGCTTGACATTCAGACGATTTGTCCTCTCCACGGTCCGATCCTGACAGAGAATCTCGGTTACTATATCGGTCTTTATGATACGTGGAGCAAGTACGAACCCGAAGATGACGGTATTTTTATCGCTCACGCCTCAGTGCACGGCAACACTAAGGAAGCCGCAGAAAAGCTGTATGAGATCCTCAAATCCAAAACGGATAAGCCGGTTGTTATCACAGACCTTACCAGAAGCGATTTGCACGAAGCAATTGAGGACGCTTTCCGCTACAGCAAAATGATAATGCTGGCACCGACCTATGACGGCGGTATTTTCCCCGTTGCGAATGACTTCCTTTATCACCTCAAGATCAAAACGTATCGTAACCGTAAAGTTGCCATTGTGGAAAACGGCTCCTGGGCACCGATGGCAGGAAAAGTAATGCGTGAATATTTCGAGGGAATGAAAGACGTGGAGATCAGCCCCGTGACCGTTACCATTCGTTCCGCTGTATCGGAAGAAACCGTGAAGCAGTTGGAAGAACTGGCGGATTCAATGCTGTGATTTATCACAGGAAATTTTAGTGCTATAAAAATCCTTATAACCCCGATTATTTTTTTCGTCGGTTATTATTGTTTTATTGACAATTTTTTAGTAGTATTGTAATATAATAATGCACAATATAGAGATGGAAACGGGCCTTTCTGATATTGGTTGCATAGAAAACGGTCACAGAGTTTATAGAAGGGTAAACTCTGTGACCGCTTTATTTAGTGGAGAGTGACCCTGCGGTTAGCAGGAAGCAATTTTGCTGACGGAAATTTTACTCAAAGAATAATTTTTGAAACACTTCAAAACAGCTTGTTTCAAACGAATAAAGTATTGATTTTGTCACTTCTTATTTTTCACTCCTC
>CADCRH010000030.1 GCA_902803805.1 uncultured Ruminococcus sp. | reverse complement strand
TATATGTTATTTTATATAATGTATGGTGCGGCAAAATGTTGGTATAAAATTTTTTCGGAACTTTTTTGACGACGTTTTCCCCGAAAACAATTTTATCAAAAACGAACAGAATAACAGAAATAACAAAATATATAAGTTTTACAATGATTATATGTGCAATCAGAAAAATTTCTTGAATACCTTGACTTTTGAAGTTAGATATGTTAAACTCTTAGCAAGTTAGATTCATTGAACAACGAATAATCATATTTTATTTTCAAATAATAGATTTATACTTTTAAGGAGGAGTTTTCTATGAGCCTTGTTATTGTAGGCGGAAACGAATGTATGGTAAGAGAATATATTGACCTTTGCAGTCAGTATCACTGCAAAGCAAAGGTTTATCCGAAAATGAGCCGGGGTTTGCAGGACATCGGTTCTCCCGATTTAATGGTGCTTTTCACCAACACTGTTTCTCACAAAATGATAAAATGTGCGTTAAGCGGTGCAAAAAGTATGGGTGTTCCGGTTGCAAGATCACACACAAGTTCAAAAAGTGCTTTGAAAAATATTCTTGATACATATATAAAATAAGAGAAAGGAATCATTGTTATGTCCGATGATATTCTTGCAAAATACTGTTCCCCGACCATTGTTGGCATTAAAACAGGAAGTATGTTCACCTACTGCTTTGAAAGCGACAGCGATAAAAAAGAGAATATCAGACGTCTTAACAAGTCCCTGAGCGGCAAAGGTTTACGAGTAGTTCCGCTCAGACAGACGGACAACAAAACGCTGATTTATGTTTTTCGCCCGTCAAAGCTAAAAAAAGACCTGACAAGCGATACCGCACAGCAGCTGTTGAAACAGTTCGGCTATCGGAGCAATGCCTGCAGTCAGTGCATTGCCCGTCTTGTCAACAGGATCAACGAAACCGACAGTTTTCCGCACGAAGTCGGTTTGTTTCTTGGTTATCCCCCCGAAGATGTGTGCGGATTTATTGAAAACAAAGCCGCAAATTATAAATGCTGCGGCTTTTGGAAGGTTTACGGTGACGAACATAAGGCACTGAAAACCTTTGAAAAATACAAAAAATGCACAAAGCTTTGCTGTTCTCTGATCGCAAAGGGCTGTTCGGTGGAACAGTTGGCTGTTTCGTGCTGAGAGAAAGGACAGATATTATAATGAGTAAGATCGCTGTAGTTTATTGGAGCGGTACAGGCAACACCGAAGCAATGGCAAATGCTGTTGTTGAAGGTGCAAAAGAAGCAGGCGCAGAGGCTGAACTTTTCACGCCAGGTGAATTCAGCGGTGATAAAGTGTCCGAATTTGACGCTGTAGCTTTCGGTTGTCCGGCAATGGGTGCCGAAGAACTGGAGGACAGTGAATTCGAGCCTGTATTTGCCGATTGTGAAGCAAACCTCAAGGACAAAAAAGTTGCCCTGTTCGGCTCTTACGGCTGGGGCGACGGCGAATGGATGCGCACTTGGGAAGAAAGAACCAAAAACGACGGTGCTGTTCTTGTCACCGAAAGTGTTATTGTCAACGAAGCGCCCGATGATGACGGCGTAGCGGCTTGCAAGGCTCTCGGTGCGGCGCTGAACTGAGTTCAAAATTTTTATTGTTGATCAGAAGTGTTTTTATCGCTCGCAGTCTGGCTGTCAGACGATTGGCGATACAGGTCGCTGCCACTTCTTATCATATCATTGATCACCTATGATCCAAAATCATAGGTGATTTTTTCGCTGTAATTTTCATAAAGCTGAAAATAAGCCGAAAATCACAGATGAAATATGGCAAAAATCGTATTCCATTTGTGATATTATTTTTAAATAAGATGAAAATCTGAAAAAAATTAAAGTTTATATTTACATTTATTTCAAAGTAAAATCATATTCAATTCTCATATTATTTTTATAATATAATCATTAAATCAAACAAACCAACTTAAATTTGAAAAGGAGATGTCAGTTATGAGCAAAAGAAAATATAACATCAGAAAGAAATTTATCATCGCATTACTTTGTACAGCAGTTGCAGGTTCAATGCTTTTGACAGGTTGTAACGGCACAGCCTCCGATTCCTCCGAGGCGTCGGATTCATCGGTGTCATCTTCACAGAATACAGAATCCAATAACTCTGGCAGCACAGTATCGGCAAGCGAAAGCACTGCTTCCACCGTTTCGTTTGATACCGAGGATAAAGACGAATCCTATGATGAAAGCGGTTCGACAAAAATCACACTCAGCGGTTCCTCCGCTTCTGTTTCCGGCAGCGGTGCCGAGGTCAACGGCACCACCATTACGATCAGCAAAGCCGGCACCTATGTCATCAGCGGCACCATTGACGACGGCAACATCGTGATCGACGCAGGTAAAGATGATGTTGTAAAACTGGTGCTTAACAATGCGGAGATCAACAGCAAGACCACCTCTGCCATCTATGCTTCAAAATGCAGCAAAACCATCCTGCTTCTTCAGGACGGCACCACCAATTCCGTTTCTGACGGCAGCGACTACGTAACTAGCACAGACAGCGACGATGACGACACCTCTTCAACGGCTTCGACAACTTCCGAAAGCTCCGACAGTGACGATTCGGATTCCGATTCACCGAATGCCGCTATCTATATTAAAGACGACCTTACCATTCTCGGCAACGGTACTCTTAATGTTACGGGCAATGCCAATAATGGTATTACAAGCAAAGATACCCTCCGCATTACCAGCGGTACCATCAACGTTACAGCCGCACACCACGGCATTAACGGCAAAGATAACCTCGCCATCGAGAACGGCAAAATCACTGTAACGGCAACAACAGGCGATGGCTTGCGTTCCACCTACTCCAAGGACAACACCGAAAAGGGCAATGTTCATATCGAGAACGGCGAGATCACCATCACCTGCGGCAAGGACGGTATTCAGGCAGAACGCAATCTTACCATTAACAACGGAACCATTACCATCACAGCAGGCGGCGGAGCTGCAAGCAGTTCAAGCAGCAACAATTCAGGCTTTGGTTTTGGCGGCGACGGCAACTCAAATTCCTCAACCGAAAGCATTAAAGGTTTAAAGGCAGGTGAAGATCTTACCGTTAACGGTGGTACTGTTATGGTCAACTCTTATGACGATTCTCTCCACAGCAACGGCGATCTTACAATCACAGGCGGTACGATTACCGTGAAATCTAGTGATGATGGTGTTCACACCGACAATATTCTCACTATCAAGAACGGTACTGTTACTGTTGAACAGTCCTATGAAGGTCTTGAAGGCAACATTATCAACATCAGCGGCGGCACGATCGATGTTACCGCAAGCGACGACGGTATCAACTGTTCGGGTGGAAATGACGGAAGCGGCTTCGGCGGTATGGACAGCAATATGCAGTTCGGACGCGGCGGCAGAATGAGAGGCGTTTCGGCTGATACGGAAAATATTCAGAATGACGCTAACATCACGCTTACGGCAGCAACCTCCAACGATTCCTCCGACAGCTCATCCGGTGAAACCCCTGCATTGAACATCAGCGGCGGCACCCTCTATGTCAATGCACAGGGTGACGGTCTTGACAGCAACGGCGATTTGACAATCAGCGGCGGAACAATCGTTGTAAACGGTACAACAAGCAGTGGAAACGGTATCCTTGACCACGACGGTACTTGTATAGTGACAGGCGGTACTCTTATCGGTGCAGGTACTTCGGGTATGCTTGAAATGCCCTCCGATTCGTCAACACAAAAGACGATCGCGGTTCTCTTTGACCAGAGCCAGTCGGCTAACACACTGGTATATATCACCGACAGCAGCGGCAATGTGCTTGCGGCTATGACACCCGAAAAGAACTACGGTTGTGTAATCTTTAGTTCTGCTGAGCTGAAGAGCGGCGAAACCTATAAAGTATATGTAGGCGGTACGGCAACAGGCGATTCCACACACGGCTATTACAGCAAAGCTGTTGTTGCGAACGGCACGGAATATACTTCATTTACTCTTGGCGATGACACAGTAACCTACATCAATGCAAGCGGTATTACTACCTATTCAGGCGGAATGGGAGGCGGCCGCGGAAATTTTAACAGAGGGCAGATGATCGATCAGAACAACACCTCCTCCGGTGCTAACGGTCAGATGCCTGATAACGGACAAATCCCAAATGATGGTCAAATGCCAAACGGCGGACAGATGCCTGACCGGAACGGCGATATGCAAATTCCTGACCAGAACGGCTCCAACAACTCAACGGACAATTCGGTAAATTCTTCTACCAAAAGCCGTAAATCGGGACAAAAGAACGCTGACGGAACCACTTCCGGCAACAGTTCTGTATCAAATGGTCAAACAGCACTGTAAAATATTCAGTAGTTTGTAAAACATTCCTCAGCAAAAACTCCGGCGGCGAATTTTGTTGCCGGAGTTTTTCTTTTGTATAAGTCGGCATTTTTCGGTTCATATTATGTTTATCTTATGAAGGAGGATAACATATTATGAAGCTGTTCTTTAAATCGCTGTGCTGCGCGCTGATTCTTTCGTGTCTGCTTTCAATGACAGGTTTTTGCGGTGCCTGTGACGATATTGAAAAGGAAGTGTTTCGTCTGCATATTCTCGCCAATTCCGACAGCAGCGACGACCAACAGTTGAAACTTAAAGTTCGTGACGGCGTTCTCGCTTATACAGAACATCTTTTTAAAAACTGTGAAAACAAAGAACAGTCTATGAAAACCGCCGAAGCAAACATAGACGATATAAAAAGTTATGCTCAGTCGCTTGTCTATCAATACGGTTACCAATACAATGTTGACGCATACATTACAAAGATGCCTTTTACGACAAGAAACTATGAGGAAGTAACACTCCCTGCGGGAACATACGACGCTTTGCGTATCGTTATCGGAAGCGGTAACGGACATAACTGGTGGTGTGTACTGTACCCTGCCCTGTGTCTGCCGAGTGCCGAGGGAAATGAGCTTGACAATACGGTAAACGAAAAGGAAAGCGAGATCATTAACAACAGCGCAAAATATGAAGTCAAATTTAAGATCGTTGAACTGTTTGAAGGATTTTGTTCCTGGTTTCATTGAATCGTTTTTTGGGAACAAAGAACGATCGCCGCTGTTGACAATGTATAAAAGGGTGGTGTATAATTAGCTTAAAATTTATTGGAAAAAGGGGTTGCTCTTAATGGACAAGCTTTTGGAACTTATCAATCAGAATTCGGAATTTACCACTGCCCAGCTTGCGGCAATGCTTGGCGAATCCGAAGAAAGTATTACCAACAAAATTAAAAACTACAAGGAAAAGGGCGTTATTAAGGGCTATAAGGCTCTTATTGACTGGGATAAAGTACCTGATTCCGGCGTAAAGGCGATCATTGAGCTGAAAGTAACTCCCAAGCCCGAAACGGGGTTTGACGATATTGCAAAAATCGTAATGTCGTACGATAATGTTGAAAATGTTTATCTTGCTGCTTCTTCACGCTATGACCTTGTTGCCACCGTAAAGGGCGAAACCATTCAGGAAATCGCTGAGTTCGTTTCCAAACGTCTTTCCACTCTTGACGCGGTGATCGGTACCGCGACAAACTTTGTTCTTACTCAGTACAAGGAAGGCGGTGTCGTTTTCTATGATGAGGACGACGAGGACGAACAAAGGAGTTTGATTTTATAATGGATTATTCTAAATTTTTAAATGAAAAAGTACAAGGGATCAAGCCTTCGGGCATAAGAAAGTTTTTTGATATAGCAAACGAAATGGATCACGTGATCTCTTTAAGTATCGGTGAACCTGATTTCACAACACCGTGGCACGTTCGTCAGGAAGGTATCGAATCTCTCCGCAGGGGTCACACCTGGTATTCCCCCAACCGCGGCTTTATGGAACTGCGCAGTCAGATCTCCAATTACTTTGCAAGAAGATTCAATGTTGAATACAATCCCGAAACGGAAATCGTTGTCACGGTCGGCGGTTCGGAAGCACTCGACCTTTGTTTGAGAACGCTGATCGATACCGGCGATGAGGTTCTGATTCCCCAGCCATCGTTTGTATGCTATGAGCCTATGACGGTAATGGCAGGCGGAAAGCCTGTTATTATTGAAACAAAAGCAGAAAATGAATTTCGACTGACCGCCGAGGAAGTTGAAAAGCATATCACGCCAAAAACAAAACTGTTGATCCTTCCTTTCCCGAACAATCCGACAGGTGCAGTAATGCGCAGAACCCACCTGGAAGAAATCGCAAAGGTCGTTGAAAAACACAACATACTGGTTCTGTCCGACGAAATTTATGCGGAGCTTACATACGGAAAAGAACGTCACGTTTCATTTGCAGACATCAAAGGAATGAAAGAACGCACCATCGTAGTAAACGGATTTTCAAAATCCTATGCTATGACGGGTTGGCGTCTGGGATATGCGCTCGGTCCGGAAGAAATCATTTCTCAGATGCTGAAACTTCATCAATATGCGATAATGAGCGCTCCCACAACGGCACAATATGCCGCAATTGAGGCTTTAAAGCACGGGGACAGCGATATTGAGCGTATGAGAAGCGAATACGACATCAGACGACGGCTGATCGTCGATGAACTGTGTCGTATGGGTCTTACCTGCTTTGAACCGGAGGGTGCCTTTTATGTGTTCCCAAGCATTCAGATCTCCGGTATGACATCGGAGGAATTCTGTGAAAAACTGATTTTCGCACAGCACGTTGCCATTGTTCCGGGTACGGCATTCGGCGAATGCGGTGAGGGATTCGCACGGGTTTCATATTCTTACTCACTCAAGCATATAAAAGAAGCACTTGAACGAATTGAACGCTTCGTAAACGAACAGAAATAACAGCGGAACCTCTTCCGCCCGAAAGGTTGTACAATTTATGCGTCTAACGGTTCTTGCCCCGGCAAAGCTTAATTTATTTCTTGACATCGCAGGAAAACGCAGCGACGGCTATCATATTATCAATACGGTAATGCAGGCTGTTACACTTTATGATGATGTTACTGTAAATACAGAAGATAATGATAAAATAAATATATGGTGCAGTGACGCTCAGATCCCGTGTGATGAAACAAATACCGCCTACAAAGCTGTTGTTGAGTTTTTCAGATATGCCAAACTTCCGCAGCCGGGAATCTCTATCAAAATCAAAAAAAGAATACCTTCGCAGGCAGGTATGGCAGGCGGCAGTACTGACGCTGCTGCTGTACTTACCGCACTGAATGCAATGTTTGACACGCAGTTTACAAAGCCTCAGCTTGCGGAAATTGCCGAAAAAATCGGTTCCGATGTACCTTTCTGTGTTTACGGCGGAACAATGGCGGCAGGCGGAATCGGCACGATCCTCTCCCCTCTGCCCGATATTCCCGAATGTTATCTATTGATCGTCAAACCGGAAATATCCATCTCCACCCGTGAAGCATATGAAAAATCCGATGAATTGGGATATGATATGTGCAAAAGCTCGGATATTATGATAGACAGCATATGCAACGGCAGCCTGAAAGGAATCGGGCGCGGAATGTACAACAAATTTGAAGAAGTTGTTGGCATTGACGAGATTTCGGAAATCAAAAACACAATGCTGAAACACGGTGCTGTCGGTGCTTGTCTGACGGGAAGCGGCTCAGCGGTATTCGGAATATTTCAACATAAGGATAATGCCGAAAACTGTTCTTTTACACTGAATGATCAATATGACAGTGTTTATATTGTGGAGCCTACTTCCGATGGGCAAATCATAAAATAACTTACCAAAAACAAAAAGCACGGAAACTATTTTTATGTGTTCTCCGTGCTTTCATATATTGATTGATTTCAATTTCAAAATATTTTATATCATCAACATTAATAAAGAAATATCCGTCCTGCTCGGACCTTAGGGCGGGTGATTCCTTAAACTATCTGATGTTAGCTGTTTGACAGGCATTTGCCTTGCGTTTTTATTATATTCCATTCTTTTACAAAGTTAACTGACAATTAAAAAAATTGTGTCAAGAAAATTCATAACAATAAAAATAAAAAAGTTGAAACATTGCGGCTTTAATGGTATAATAATACAGTTAAAGCCGTCTTTTTATGTTCGGATAAATTTTCGGCATAATACGGCAAATAAAACGGTGATGAAAGGATAAGATAAAATGCTTAAAGAAAATAAGTACCGTACCCATTTCTGCGGTGATCTTCGTGAATCGGATATAGGAAAAGAAGTAAGAGTTGCAGGCTGGGTGGAAAATATACGCGACCACGGCGGTGTTATGTTTCTTGATATTCGCGACCATTATGGTGTTGTACAGGTGGTTGTTCACAACGAAAAACTTCTTGAAAATATCAATAAGGAATGTACCGTTACCGTCAGCGGCAAGGTGACAAAGCGTGATGAAGATACGATCAACCCCAAGATTGCAACTGGTACCGTTGAGATTCATTCGGAAAATATCGTTGTTCTGGGTAAGGCTCCCTCGGCGCTTCCGTTTGAGATCGCAACTTCCACAGAGGTAAAAGAAGATGTCAGACTGAAATATCGTTTCCTCGACCTCAGAAATAAAAAGGTTCACAATAATATCGTTATGCGTGCAGAGCTTATTTCTTTCCTTCGGAATAAAATGACGGAAATGGGATTTCTTGAGATCCAGACGCCTATTCTTTCCTGTTCATCTCCGGAGGGTGCAAGAGATTATCTTATTCCGAGCAGAAAGCATAAGGGAATGTTCTACGCTCTGCCGCAGGCTCCCCAGATTTTTAAACAGCTTTTGATGGTATCGGGTTTCGACAGATATTTCCAGATCGCACCGTGCTTCCGTGACGAAGATTCGAGAGCCGACCGCTCCCCCGGTGAATTCTATCAGCTCGATTTTGAGATGGCTTTTGCAGAGCAGGACGATGTTTTCGCAGCAGCCGAAGAAGTACTGTATGAAACATTCAAAAAGTTCTCGAATAAAGAGGTTTCCAAACCGCCGTTCAGACGCATTCCCTTTGCAGAATCAATGCTGACATACGGCACGGATAAACCCGACCTGCGCAATCCGCTTCTTATCAAGGACATCAGCCCGATGTTTGAAGAAACCGATTTTGCACCGTTCAGAAAGAAAACCGTTCGCAGCATCAATGTTCCGAATGCGGCGGCACAATCGAAAAAATGGTTCAAAAATATGGAAGAGTTCGCACTTTCTATCGGTATGAAAGGTCTTGGCTATGTCAAGGTTCGTGATGACCTGACCTTTGACGGTCCTATCGATAAATTCCTGAAAGAGGGTGACCGTGAAAAGCTGATTGAAATTAACGGCTCAAAAGCAGGCGATGTTATCTACTTTATTGCAGACAGCAAGGATATTGCTCCAAAACTTGCAGGTCAAATCCGTACAGAGGTTGCCAAACGTCTGAACCTGATCGACGAAAGCCGTTTTGAACTTTGCTTTATCACAGATTTCCCGATGTACGAAATCGACGAGGAAACAGGCAAAGTTATCTTTACACACAACCCGTTCTCAATGCCGCAGGGCGGTATGCAGGCACTTCTTGAAAAAGACCCGACAGAGGTTCTTGCCTATCAATACGATATTGTATGCGACGGCGTAGAACTTTCATCGGGTGCTGTCCGTAACCACGACCTTGATGTTATGATCAAGGCATTTGAAATTGCAGGCTATTCCGAGGACGAACTGAAAAACAAATTCAAATCTCTGTATAATGCATTTAAATACGGCGCACCGCCGCACGCAGGTATGGCGCCCGGTCTTGACAGAATGTTGATGCTTCTTGCAGGAGAAGAAAACATTCGTGAAGTCATCGCATTCCCGATGAACAGCAACGCACAGGATCTGCTGCTCGGTTCTCCCACAGAAGTAACCGAACAACAGCTTCGTGAAGTTCATATTAAAATAAGATAAAATAATTTGTACGAATCTTTGTCATAAAGATTCGTACAAATGTCATTCTTTTCATATTTAAGGAGGGTATCAAATGGTAAGCAAGGAAGAAATAATGAAAATTGCAATACTTTCCAAATTGTTTGTCGGTGAGGATGAAATAGACGGACTGACCGAAGATATGGATAAGATCATTGCATTCGCCGATACGATCAATAATGCGTCGGACGAGGGAACGGATTTTGATAATATCAACAATCTTTCCAATGTACTTCGTGAAGATGAAGTGATTCCGTCCTACGACCGTGAAAAAATACTTGCCAACGCTAAGGACAGCGACGACGGCTGTTTCCTTGTTAAAAATATAATGAAGTAAAACAGCCCCAAGTTCACAAAGCTTTGGTCAAACTTTCTCGAAAGTTTGCGGAGGCGTTAGGGGGGCAGAGCCCCACGGCTGTCGGTACGCAATAACTTAGGTATGCAATACTTGATTGAGGTGAAATAAATGAGTGAGAGTAAAATCGCAAAGCTCCACGAAATGCTTGTATCAAAAGAGATCTCGTGTAAAGAGCTTACGAAACAATATATTGACGCAATAGAAAAGGATAATGAAGCACTGAATGCTTATGTTACGGCAACGCCCGAAACGGCTCTCGAAACAGCCGGAAAGGTTGACGAAAAAATCGCAAAGGGCGAAAACATCGGATTACTGGAAGGTATTCCGATGACCCTGAAAGATAACATCTCAACGGACGGCATTAAAACAACCTGCTGTTCCAAAATCCTTGAGGACTATGTTCCGATTTATGACGCGACAGTATGGAATATCCTTAAAAATCAAAATGCCGTTCTTCTCGGCAAAACCAATATGGACGAGTTTGCAATGGGTTCTTCGTGCGAAACTTCCTATTTCGGAGGCGCCAAAAATCCGCATAACGTCAATCACGTGGCAGGCGGCAGTTCGGGCGGTGTTGCTTCGGCGGTAGGCGGCAATCTTGCTGTTTACGGTCTTGGCTCGGATACAGGCGGTTCGATTCGTCAGCCCGCCAGCTTTTGCGGCATTGTCGGTCTGAAACCTACTTACGGTGCTGTTTCCCGTTACGGTCTTATCGCTTATGCGTCAAGCTTTGACCAGATAGGTCCGATCACAACCAGTGTTGAAGATACCGCTATTGTATTTGACGCTGTTTCACAGTATGACGAAAAGGATTCTACCTCTCAGGGTCGTAAAGGTGAACCTGTAACAGCAACACTGAAAAACGACATCAAGGGAATGAAAATCGGTATCGCAAGAGAATATCTTGACGGTGTCAGAGATGATGTTAAAGAAGCGATTGACAAAGCCGCTGCGGTCTATCAGTCACTCGGCGCGGAAATTGTTTACTTTGATTTGCCGGCACTGAAATATGCGCTTCCTGTTTATTATATTCTTGCCTGTGCGGAGGCTTCATCCAACCTCGGACGTTATGACGGTATTCGTTACGGCTATAAAGCCGACAGCTATTTTGATGTCAACGATATGATCAAAAAAACCAGAAGCAACGGCTTCGGTGATGAAGTAAAGAAAAGAATTCTTCTCGGTACATACGTTTTAAGCTCCGGTTATTACGACGCTTACTATAAAAAGGCACAGAATCTCCGCGGCACGATCGTTAATGCTTTCCAAAATGCCTTTAACGTATGTGACGTCATTCTTGCTCCGACTGTTCCGATGACTGCTTTTGAAAACGGTCACGCAGTAAGCGACCCCATTGAAACATATCTGACCGATATTTGTACGGTTCCCGTTAATATCGCAGGACTTCCGGGCGTATCGGTACCGTGCGGATATAATTCCAAGGGAATGCCGATCGGTATGCAGCTCATCGGAAATACTTTCGGTGAAGCGAAAATTCTCAATGCCGCTTGGCAGTATGAAAATGCCGCTGATATTTTCAAGCCGACCGATTTCGGCGTTCAACTGTAAACCGTATCAGAGCAAGAAAGGAATGAAACAGATATGAAATACGAGATGGTCGCAGGCTTTGAAACACACGTTGAGCTTGCCACAAATACAAAAATATTCTGCTCCTGTACAACACAGTTCGGCGGCGAACCCAATACCCACTGCTGTCCTGTTTGTATCGGACTTCCGGGAACCCTTCCGAAACTTAACAAAAAGGTTGTTGAGTATGCGATAAAAGCCGGTCTTGCCACTAACTGTGAGATCGCTGAAATTTCCAAAATGGACAGAAAAAACTATTGTTATCCCGACCTCCCGAAGGCTTATCAGATCTCACAGTTTGATATGCCGCTCTGCGAACACGGCTATGTGGAACTTTCCAACGGCAGAAAAATCCGTCTGACAAGAATCCATATCGAAGAGGACGCCGGAAAACTGGTTCACAGCAGAGGAAATACACTGGTTGACTATAACCGCGGCGGTGTTCCGCTGATCGAAATTGTTTCCGAACCTGATATTCGCACCATTGACGAAGCCCGTGAATACGTTGAAAAATTGCAGCTCATAATGCGTTATATCGGTGTTTCCGACTGTAAAATGCAGGAAGGCTCTATGCGCTGTGATGTCAATATTTCGGTTCGCCCTGTCGGCAGCGAAACACTCGGCACAAGAACCGAAATCAAAAATATGAACTCTATCAACTTTATTGCAAAGGCGATGGAGTACGAATTCAATCGTCAGGTTGACCTTATCGAAAGCGGCGAAAAAGTCGTGCAGGAAACACTCCGTTATGATGACGTGACAAATACGACATCATCAATGCGCGGCAAAGAGGATGCTAACGACTACCGTTATTTCCGTGACCCCGACCTTGTAACCATCAACGTTCCCCGTGAGAGAGTGGAAGAAATCAAGGCAACTTTGCCCGAACTTCCTGCCGCAAAACTGAAAAGATACGTTGAAGAACTTGGACTTCCTGAAGCGGACGCACAGCTTCTCACGAAGTACAGAAGAATTGCCGAATACTATGAAGAAGCGATTCAGGGTACAAAGAATCCGAAAACTGCCGCCAATTTCATTATCGGTCAGATATTCAGACACGTTGAAAATGAAGCTGAAAAAGAAGCATTCAACATCAATGTTTCGGCGGAAAATCTCAATGCGCTCATCAAGCTGATTGACAGCGGCAAGATCCGTATGAATCTTGCAAAGTCCACACTTGACAAAATGCTTGAAACAGGCAAAAAGCCAAGCGAACTTCTTTCCGAAAGTGATATGGCAGGGCTGGATGAAAACACACTGAACGACCTGTGCAGACAGGCAGTGAAATCCAATCCGAATGCTGTCAACGACTACAAAAACGGCAAAGAAAAAGCGATCAAATCGCTCGTCGGCTTTGTAATGAAGAACAGCCGAGGAAAAGCCGATGCATTGACTGCCGAAAGCAAAATCAAAGAATTGATCAAATAAAAATTCCCCGTTTGTCGGACAGATATGTTATCATCATATCAGACAAACGGGGGTGTTTATTTTGCGGCAAAAGATTGTATCTGTTTTTAAAATCCTTTTGGGTTGACATTATTGTACCTATAAATTATAATATTGTTTGTACAAGACGAATACCATTAAATGTTAGGCGGTCAGCTCTCTATCTTACGGAGGGCGAAGCTCTTTTATGCTACCCTCCCGAAAGGAGGGTGATAGTTATGATGATTACATACGGAGAACTTCTCCAAACTGTAAATACAGTCATAGCCATTATTAACTTGATCATCACGATTAAAGTTATCAATGAAGCCAAAAAGAAATAACCGCCCTGTCTGGTCTTAGGACGGTTTATTTCTTTAAACCATATTCTTTTAGGCTGACCGTTTAACGGGTACTCGCCTTGTACCTTTATTATATACAAGTTTTTGAATAAAGTCAAGCCTACCGGCAGTTTTTACCAGGGCAACCGCATGAAAAAATCTCTGATATTTGTGCAAAATTACCTGTTTTTTGCTTATGATTTAACCAAAAATATCATTATAGG
>CADCRH010000029.1 GCA_902803805.1 uncultured Ruminococcus sp. | reverse complement strand
TGCGGAATTGTGTAACGGTAGCACGACAGACTCTGACTCTGTTTGTTGGGGTTCGAATCCCTATTCCGCAGCCAAAAGAGCCTTGAATTCATTTCAAGGCTCAATTTAAGACGAGGTGTAGCTCAGCTTGGTGGAGCGCTACGTTCGGGACGTAGAGGCCGCTGGTTCGAATCCAGTCACCTCGACTCATATATTTAAAATGATAGGTTTCAAGCGGATAACAGAAATCTATCTCCGAAAACTCCGAATGATTGATTTTCAATGATTCGGAGTTTTTTTTATTTTTGAAATGTGCGTACGGAGCAGCATTACTGACACCGCATTCCGCCGCCACCTTACGCAATGAAAGTTGAGATTCACCATATTGATTGATAAATCCAATACCTGTTTCAATCAATGCATTTCTTAAATTTCCATAATATGCCTCCAATCTTTACACTGTTAATATCATAGCACACAATCTTATCACTGTTAAGATTGTGTGCTGAAAAAATATTGCAGAGGAAAGATCAATTCCTTCCCCTGCGGTCTTTGTATGTTATTTGATTTTATATTCTTCAAAATGATTACGGCTTCAAAGGACCGTAAAAATAGCTTGCTGTTGCACCGCCGTCAATCAGGAAATCAGCGCCTGTGATAAATGCTCCGCGACTGTCCATCACAAGTTCAGCAAGACTGGCTACCTCATCTGCCGTTCCCGGACGACCTGCGGGGCATTTGGCAAACATATTTTTGTAGAAATTACCACGAGGTCCGTTAAACTCATCGATTGCAAGCGGTGTCACAATAATGCCGGGCGAGATGGAGTTGATTCTTGTGCCACGCTCACCCCATTTGACTGCCTCGTACATCACACGCTTTACATTGCAGCGCTTCGCAAGCTGATAGGCGTGGAGCGTATCGCGGATATTTTCCGGCTGTAATACCTCTAAGTCTAAAAGTTCTTCTGTTGGAGTGGTAGCGAGTTGTTCGTCAATCTCTGCGCCAAGGGCAGGCATACGGTGTCCCGACTGACTTGAAATGGTCACACCTGTACCGCCTTCTTTGATCACCTTGCCGACTTCTTCCAGCAATACAGCAGTACCATAAAGGTCAACCTTTAAAATGACCTCAATAGGAGCCTGCGAGGGTGATACTCCTGCCGCATTGATCAAATGAACGATCTCGCCGTATTTTTGCGCTTCAGCAATCAAGTTTAAGATCGACTCTCTCGATGACAAATCACATTCTGCAAACACTGCATCAAAACCTGCTTCATTCATTATTTTTGTAATTGCCTCACCGTTGGCTCTGCTCTTGTCACCGATGACAAGTTTTTTGCCCATTGAAACCCTGCGTGCAATTGCCATACCGATCTGTCCTGCACCTGTTAAAATAACTACCTCTTTCATTGTAAGATACCCCACTTTCAGTATTGTGATATTTCAGCACTTTATATACTCCCATTTTACAGAATGTTCGCAATGGAAGTGCAGCTCAGAAACAGCGTCTAATGCTGTTATCGTGCCATTATATTTGAATGTGACAACATTCTTGTCATCATTATCAATGTGTTCTATTTCAAAATCCCACGCCCCATTATTATTAAGCGTTTTTATGCAGGTAAGTGTTATTTCATAAAGATCACTTTCATCCGGAGCATATAGGATTATTCTCGCAGATTCGTAATCATTCGGATTCTTCGCGTGCGCTTTATCTCCATATTGATCCCACGCTTCGTCCCAATAGGAACTTCGTTTCATTTTTCATTCCTCCTAAATTCAAATCTATGCTCCATCGTTACACAATTTACAGCCAAAATGTGACAGAATCACATTATGTTTCCGACACTTTGGAAATCCGCAATAGATCGGATCATCTATTTCTGCACCGGAAATCCATTCATTCAGATTGTTCTCATTAATATCATTGACAGTTATTCGATTGATCAGCGTTTCAAACCCATTCAAAGCGTATTCAATGTGCTCTTGATTTGGCTTATAGCCAAGTTTATCCTCTATCCCTTTTTGTAACGATAATAAACGAGCATAACTTATCACTTTCAATAAAAATGCCTTATCTGCTGAAAAAGTGTTTGTCTGCCACGGCATTTCAAGAATGTCAAAATCTACATTTCCCATTCCAATGATGGTTTGCTGTTTCTCTGCCAGGAAAACGATCATTCTCTTTTCGCTTTCCGATTCAGCCAATTCAGAGCCGCTGATCAGCAAATAGTCGATCAACACATCTGTAAGTCCATTAGACATTGAAAGTGAATCATCATCTATAGATACAATACCGTCAAATGATATTATATTTCCCATATCAACTGTCCCTTTCATCATACTCCTGTCAATTTCCATTGATTGTTAGAGTCTGTTTAATATCTGTGCCGTGCAGTGCTAAGATTTTAAACAGGCTCTAAGATTTGAAACAGGTTCTTATGCTTATTATATCTGAAATTAACGATATTGTAAAGAAAAACTCCATAATTCAAAATAACACCAATTTGACGCCAACAACATTCCACAAAAAACAAAAAGCCGCATAAAATGCGGCTTTTCTTTATTCTTCATCGGGCTCTTCGGGCATATCCCAGTTATGATATACATTCTGAACGTCATCGTTTTCATCAAGAATATCAAGAAGTTTCTGCATTTTTTCTGCTGCTTCCGTATCCTCTATTTTAGTATAGTTGGAGGGAACCATCGAAACGTCTGCGGAAACAAATTCATATCCCTTTGATGACAATTTCTCCATTACGGCACCGAAATCCGCAGGGTCGGTATAAATCTCGAATACGTCATCGGAATCAGCGGAAAAATCTGCTGCACCTGCTTCCAGTGCGTCCTCCATTACCTTATCTTCTTCATTATCTTCTTTTTCGATAACGATAACGCCCTTTTTCTCGAACATAAAGGAAACGCAGCCCTGTGTACCGAGATTTCCGCCGTATTTATCGAAATAGTGACGCACATCACCTGCTGTACGGTTACGGTTATCGGTCAGTGTTTCAACAATCACAGCAATACCGCAGGGACCATAGCCCTCGTAGGTAATTGCTTCATAGTTGCTTGCATCGTTTGAACCGGCAGCCTTTTTGATGATTCTTTCAATATTATCGTTAGGCACATTGTTCGCCTTCGCTTTTGCAATACACTCGCGAAGCTTTGAGTTGGAGGCAGGGTCTGCACCGCCGCCCTCACGAACTGCAACCGCAAGCTCACGACCTATCTTTGTAAAAACCTTTGCTCTCGCGCCGTCTGTTTTTTCTTTTTTACGTTTAATGGTACTCCATTTTGAATGTCCTGACATAAAACAAAATTCCTCCTGTTAATAATATCAAAAATATTGTAGCACAAACCACCGTCAATATCAAGTCATACATTTTGATATGTCAACTCTGTCGGAAGATTTTTCCAAAGTTCGATTCGGTTTTTATTTTCTTTCAGGCTTTTGAGTACGTTTGTGTGCGGATTTTATGTCTGCCCTCGCTTATTCTTCAAGTTCAAAATCTATCGTTCCCATCGCTACACTTGCCGCAGATACGATAATTTTGACATTATCACCAATTGAGTAGCTTTTTCCGCTGTAACGGTCAACTGTCGAGGTAGTGCCGTTAAATTCAAAATATCCCAACCCCTCGGTCAGATTGACAAAGCCTTCTATACCGTTTTCGATGACAACAAAAATACCTCTGCTTGTCACTCCCGATACAATGCCGCTGTGTATTTCACCAATATGATTACGCATATATTCGGCAGCATAGCATTTTTCGGTTTCACGTTCGGCACGCATTGCACGAAGCTCACGTTCCGATGACATTGCCGCCGACTGCTTTGCAAAGTCACCGTATTGATCGTTGATCTTATCAATAGGTACACCGCTGACAAGATCGGTCAGTATTCTATGAATCGACGTATCGGGATAACGTCTGATAGGTGAAGTAAAATGACAGTAATCCGCCAGTGACAAACCAAAATGTCCCAACGGTCTGGGGTCATATTTTGCCTTAGCCATTGTACGGAGCACCTGCGTTGAAATCAGACGCGAATATTTGGTTTCCTTTGCCTGATTGATCAGTGCCGCAAGATCTGTCTGGTGAACATTGCGCTTTAGTTTTCGTGTTTCAAAGCCGCAGGCAGCCGCAAGCTCGGCAAGCGTATCCAATCGTTCCTGTTCGGGTGCTTCGTGCACACGATAGACAAACGGTATTTGCGCACTTTTTGCATAAAGTGCCGCCGCTCTGTTTGCCATAATCATAAACTGTTCTATCAGTTCCTCTGCTTCTCCGCGTTCACGTGCGGAAACATCGGTACAGACCCCGTATTCGTCAAGAACAAAACGAAGCTCGGTGGATTCTATTTCAAGTTCTCCGCGCTTTTTTGCCTTTGCTTTTAATATATCGGCAAGTTTCTGTGCTTCAAAAATAGAATCATATACGGGCGCATATTTTTCTTTTAAAGCATCGTCCGCCGTTCCGTTCAGGATTTGGTTGACCTCCGAATACACCCCTCTGACTTTTGAGATGATGACGGACTTTTCAAAACGGTAGTCCATCAATTCCGCATTTTCATCAAGCGTCATCACAGCCGAAAAGGTCAGCTTTTTAACGCCGGCATTCAGCGAACAGCAGCCGTTGGAAATTTCCACGGGCAGCATAGGGATCACTCTGTCGGCAAAATAAACCGACGTTCCACGCTCCATTGCCTCCTCGTCCAGTCTGCTCCCCTCGGTAACATAATGTGATACATCGGCAATATGAACACCCAGTTCCCAGCCTTTCTCAAGCTTTTTGACGGATATGGCATCGTCCAGATCCTTTGCGTCAGCGCCGTCAATCGTAAAAATCGGTTCATCACGCAAATCAAGACGCTTGGCAATTTCTTCATCTGTGATAGGCTCTGCCGCTTTCATCGCCGCTTCGTGCTTGATTGCAACAGAAAACTTATTCGGAATTCCGTTAGCGTCAATGATCGCGTCCGCACAGATTTTTGCGGAATCCGCTTTGCCGTATATTTTGATAACACGGGCATAAATTCGTTTTTCTTTTGGGTCATAGGAGATTGCAGCTTTCACTTTATCACCGTTTTTGCTTTTCAGTTCACCGCCTTTGACAATACGCAGATGATACGAAAAATCATTATCGGGCAGAACATACGCTTTGCCTGCTTTTCCCTTTTCACGCTCTACAACACCCGTTATCACTCGTTTGCCCTTTTCAAGTATTTTATCCACTTGACCGTCCAAACCTTTGTCGGTCATAGAAATATTTTTGACCAACACTTTATCTCCGGGCATAGAACCCTTGGTTGCCGACGTGTGAATAAAGATATCGTCTGTATTTTCATCTTCGGGCTTTGCAAAGGAAAAACCTCTTGCCTGCCTTACGATCGTTGCAACGGCATATCCTGCAACACCGGGCAGGGCAACTCTTTTTCTGTTTATGACAACAATTTTCCCTTGTGCTTCAAGGTAAGAAATGGCATTGTTAAAATCTTCGATTTCAAGGATTCCCGACATAATTTGCAGTGCCTGACGGCCGACTGGTTCCGTCTGGGTGCTCAAAGCTTCCAGAATGGCTTCGTTATCTTGTTGATTCATTGAATTGTCCTCCTTTATTTTTTAAATCTTTTATTTACTTAGAGCCTGTTTAATATCTGTGCCGTGCGGTGCTAAGATTTTAAACAGGCTCTTAAATATGATCTTTTATCAACTGCCCATTAAAATCGATTTCATAATGATGATCTTCAAAATCATAAAGACAAATTCTGTCATTCTTGATACTGAACGCAGGTTGGTCTTTATCATCAGGTCTTACAAATATATCCCTGCCCGAAAAGCGCCATTGTATCATCAAATTCGTATCAAGCATTATTATTTCCGTTTCACCGTGAATGATATATCCGTCATTGTGCTGATATAATGAAATTGTCGATGTTTCCAGCTCTGTCCGACTGATGATTTTCAGTGTGTCAAGATCAAGTCTTATGATAAGGCAGTCAAGAAGCATAACGATCGTATTGTTTTCCAAGATTGAACGCTCACAAGTAGCAGATGACAAATACGGAGCAACAACAGCGATTTCACGTTCGGTATTTTTCGATTTGATTTCAATTTTCAATGTCTGATAATGCCGGCTTTTCTCCAAGATAATCACTTCGTCATAAGGATAATTGTCGGCAGAATTGCAATGATAAACCGGACCATATGAAATTGTTACGTCATAGAGTTCGTTTTTGAGCCTCTGCATATATTCACCTTCCTATATTATCTGATATTTTTAGAAAAAATATCTTTTAAAAAATCATAAACTCCTTTTGCTGAGTATATTGTCGCTATCATTAGTTCATCGGTATCAATTTCCGAAATCGTATCAATCTTGTATGACATTATACCTCAATCTCTGCCTTTTTTTGATGAGTTCAATATACTCACCCATTGTAATTTTTTTATTTAACAATTATCTGCATAAGTTTTTGCTTTGTTCATCAATATAAAAACCTTCCATTTCAACAGAAGCCGAAGCATTTTTGATTGATTGCTCAATTGACACTTTTTTATACATAATGATTCATCACCCCACTAACCATTATAATTCCGAACAGTTTTCCTCTCTCGTCTTTTTTGCTGACGAATATCACTGCCGACAAATTCCACTCTGTCAAGCATTCCGATAATGCGCGATATGGTTCGGATACTGTATTTTTCCTGAAGCTCCGCAATGGAAAGATTGGTGCTGATAATGGTGGGTTTTGAGGCGATGGTTCGGGAATTGATGATATTGTATATCGCTGATACGGAAAATTTTGTGGTAAATTCCGTTCCTAAATCGTCTATTATCAGCAAATCACATTCCATAATGATTTGTTCGGTATTTTCCGTGTTGGATTTTCCTGAAAAACGTTCGTTTTCCAGTTTTGATAAAATAGCGGGAGCGGAAACATAGATCACTCCGTAGCCCTTGTCGATCGCATTTTTCGCTATGGCAAGCGACAAATGCGTTTTCCCCAGACCGGGACCGCCCTGAAAAATCATACTGTGTGAAGCAACCGAAAAATCATAGGCATATTTTCGGCAGAAAGCAAGCACCCTGGACATCATTTCATACGGAGAAGGTCTGCCCTCGGCAACAGGTATTTTGGAATAGTAGTCCAGTGAGAAATCATCAAAATCCGACAGTGACAGCGGCGATATTCTGTTAAGACGTTCATATGCTGTTTCTCTCAGAAGCGTTTTCATACAGGTACACATTTTTCCGTCAATATTTCCCGTGTCACCGCATTTTTCACATTTATGCCATTCTTCCAGATAATTGTCCGGAAAACCGAATTTCGATAATATCTCTTTTAATTCTTTTTGCAGGGACTGATTTTGCAGTTTCAGCTTTGCAATTTCCGTTTTTGCTTCCGCTCCTTCAAAGACCGCTCTGGCAGCCAGAATGGAAGTATGCGCCAGTTCATAGGTGATCTGCTCCGCTCTCGGAGAACGCTGAAACAACAAATTGCGCCGCTTTTCAAGCTGCTGTTCATTATAGATTCTTCTGCGCTCCATTTTTTCTTCCGCTTCCTGATACACTTCACGGGTATATCCCATTATTACCACTCCTCATCGATCACGCTGCTGCTTTCATATTCGGAAATATCGTAGGTTGCGCCGTAGGTTTCTTTTTTCTTCGGCTTCTTTGCTTCTTTCTCCTGCTCGACCTGCTCAACGGTTGTGATTCCCGAATGATACCAGCGTTCCAAAATTCGATTGACATAATTCTGCACATATTTTCCTTTGGAATCCACACAGATTTCATATGCCTGTCTGATCATATCGGAATGAAACTTCCATTGATTGAGCCATCGATCTGCAAAAATCGTTTCCTTTTCGGTCGGTGAATGTTCATCAAGACCTATCACACGCTGAACAATCTTTGCGGCATTTCTTCCGCTTGTCAGCTTTTGTATTTTCATATCGGCGGCTTCCAGTGTCGTGATTTCCTCGTCAGCCCACGAAATCGCCATTTTTTCGATATAGCGCATATTGCATTTTCCGATACTGCACGCATACTGCAACAGCATTATAATAACTTCAACGGGCAGTCCGTCATATTCGTGGATAAAGAGCAGCGTTGCTTTGTCGTTATTGCTTGTCATACGTCCGAAGATCTCATCGGCAGACTGCATTAAGTATTCGATACTCTTGTCGTTGGCGATCCTCTGTGCCAGATATTTATGATCGGGCTTTTCGGGACGTGTCATTATTCTTTTCGGTGTCGGTTCGGGAGAAACAGAAGGAACCGGTTCTTCTTTCTGTGCTTCCTGCGTTTCGGTCATTACGGCAGATTCGTTGGTGTCCGTCTGCCCGGCACGGTCAATCGCCTCGGCAAAGGAACGTTTTACCGGTTCGATCATATTTTCATTGACCGCAATTACTCCCGTCTGGACCCAGTACTGCATACAATCGCGGACATCCGCACTTTGCATTGACAATGACTGTGCTATATCGTCAACGGTAAAGCTTTCACCGGCGTGACGCAAAAACCAAAGTATCACTTTCAACTGTGCCGCCCCTGCCAGTTTAATATGCTGATCGACAATTTCACTTGGAACTGCAAACACGCTCTGCCATACACCAAGATTAATATTATATTCCATTTCATTTCCTCTCTTTTACTTACCATCAATTATAACATATCGCAACTGCCGCTTCAATTCATTTTGCAATTTGATAGAATTCTTCCACTTTTAACAATAACTGTTCTTTGTGATTTTCTAATTCCCCGTCAATGACAAGAGCATAAAGATATTTCAGACATTCCCCTATTTTCTTTCCATCGGTGATTCCAAGATTTTTTATATCGTTGCCGTTGACTGCAAGTGCCTTCACGGAAAAAGCGGCGCCTTTTTCGATTTCTTCCTCATAGATTTCCTGAAGCTTGTTGATATATTGCAGCTTTTCGGGAATGGTATCGGGATTTTGTGCCAGTGCGTCCGCACGTTTCAGCGCAAGAAGTTTCGGATAAAGGTCAACACCTATCTTCGCAACGGAACGTCTGACATATTTCGGTTCGGGCGGCGTTCTGACATCGTGCATTTCAATCAGCTTCATCACTTCAATTTTTGTTTTGTTGTCGGATTTTAAGCGCGTCAGAATGGTATCAGCCATTACAGCGCTTAATTCCGGATGACCTTTAAAATGCCCCGTGCCGCGCTTGTCAACCGTAAATTTCTGCGGCTTGCCGAAATCGTGGAACAGTGCCGCCAGACGCAAAACTCTATCCTTTTCTATTGCCGCGACCGCCTTTACCGTATGTGTCCACACATCATAAATATGGTGCGGATTTCTTTGTTCCAAACCAATCATCGGTTGAATTTCGGGAATCCATACACAGAATACGTCACTGTAGTGAAGAAGAATTTTTTCAACATTATCTCCCATCAGGATCTTGGTGATCTCCGACAAGATTCTTTCTGCGGAAATATTCAAAAGTAAATGGGCGTTTTGATGAATACTTTCCGCGGTTTTTTCTTCCGGTTCAAAGCCCAGGCGTGACGAAAACCGAAGCGCACGAAGGATTCTCAAAGCATCCTCATTAAAGCGCTTGTCCGGCTCACCGACACAGCGTATGATACCGTTTTGAATATCCTCAACACCGCCGAACTCATCATACAGTCCTTCCGTGTCATTATATGCCATTGCGTTCATCGTAAAATCGCGCCTTGCAAGATCTTCTTTCAGACTGCGCACAAACGTTACCTTTTCGGGATGGCGATTGTCAAGATAGGCTCCGTCGGTACGAAAAGTCGTTATTTCATAGTTTTCGTTATCAATTCTGACCGTTACTGTACCGTGCTTGATACCGTTTTCTATGATATTATCTTTTTCAAGCGCTTTCAGTGTTTCTTCCGGAAGCGCTGATGTACAAATATCCCAGTCGGACGGATTGTTTCCCATTATTGTATCGCGCACACAACCACCCACAGCATAGGCACTGTAACCTTTTGACTGAAGTTTATTTATGATTGTTTTCACCGCTGACGGCATTTGCATTTTCATCCAAAATCACCCAAAATTCAAATTAAAAAGCATCTTCAATGTGTTGCGTAACATTGAAGATGCTTTGGAAAATCTTTGTACAATCGTTATCAGCCTTCGCTTGATTCTGAAACTTCCTCGCTTGCTTCGGATTCCTCTGCCGATTCGGCTGCCGAAGCTTCCTCACTTGCTTCCGAAGTATCTGTTGAAGCTTCTTCGCTTGCTGTTGAAGCATCCGATGAAGCTGCTGAAGTTTCGGAAGAAACAGCAGAACTTTCATCACCGGCAGCCGCCGAAGCCTCTTCACTTGAAGCAGCGTCCGAGCTTTCCCCACTGTCCGAAGCTTCCTTGGAAACCTCTGAAACCACCGAAGTTTCAATATCCGAAGCACCTATATCGGTATCCTTTGAAGCACCCGTCAATCCGAAATACTGCATTGCATTCAGAAGAACAATGAAAACGAAAAATGCAATGGCACAGTATTTTGTTACTCTTGCAAAAATGGCATCCGCGGTACGTGCCTTACCCCTGCTCAGGAACGAATCCGCACCGCCCGTAATGGTGCCGAGTCCTGCTTCGTGACCTTCCTGTAAAATAATCACAATGATCATTATTACCGAAAAAATCAAAACCAATATACCGACAATGATTTCCCAAATTCCCATATTTTAAAATCCTCCTAAAAAGTAACTGAATGTTTTAACAATACTTACTTATCATATCACACCCAACGGTTAAAATCAAGAGATTTATTTGAATTAAAAAAATGTTTTTTGCACATTTTTTACTGCATAATTATGTACAAATTGCGGCATAATACTATTGATGAAAAAATGCGTTTGCTTTCATCACATACCCGACCTGCCGACAGTGATTCCGCAGGTTGAGTGTCAGATATTTATTTCATTGAAAAACAGGGCTGCCGCAAAATGGATACTTTTGCGGCAGCCTTTGTTGCTTTACAGTTTCTGTTATCCCATATGGTTGCAGCCGAACAGACATTCGGGACATTCTATGATGGCGTCGGCATATAAATAATGTGTTTCCTGATAATCAAAATACATATAATGAGCGTCGATCACTTCCTCCAAAATCTCACCGATCGTCATTCCTGCATAATGTTTCAACATATTTTCCAATTCGGAAAGATAGACTTCTATAAATTGGTAGAAACAGCTGCCGGGCAGAAACAGATCCCGACACTCAAAAAAGTGCCACAAATGTTCCTGAATGTTTTCTGTTGTCAGTACATAATGGTCTTTGTCATTTCTCTGAACGCTGTCGGAGTATGTGAATCCCCAGTCAAAATGAAAACGTTCCCTGTTGCGCCAATATTGAAGATATTCCAGCGCAATGATACCCGTCAATTTGAGTGCGGCATTCTCTGACAATGCTTTGTCGGAAATCATTTGACACAGTTCCTTCTGATCGACTTTCTTCGGCTCTTTATCGGACGGATGATGACCGTATACCGCAATACTGAGGATGTCCTCGCTGTACCAGTTATAGACTTCCAGTATATCCTCCAACGGATGTTCCCGTATCGGCAGCAGCTGACCGCACATCACATTAAAAATTTCTGCGCCTCCGCCATAATATCGATTGAACATTTCATAATCAAATTTGTCTGCATTCTTTTGAATATACTTCAACACACGCTGTTTCAGCCTATGCATATTGTTTTCTTTAAAAATAAAACTGCTGCTTGAGCTGTTGGTCACAAAATCAGTTCTTATTTTCATAGAGCATTCTTTCCTTTCTTTGACACACAACGATTTCGGGAACGATCGGACAGCCGCCCATACAAAGCTCTCTGAGATCACATTTTGGACAACTGTACCTGAGATTTTTTCTGAAATCATTAAATTTGTCCGACTTCCACGCCTGCGCAATAGAAGTTGTTCTGAGGTCAACTGCCCATCGCTCGCTTTGATTATCAAAGCTACAGGGCATTATTTTCATATCGGGAGAAATATAGGCAGACCACCGTGCCGCTTCACAGGTATCGACACTTTCCGTATCTAAGCCCTCCAGCGCCAAAAGTGCGGGAACCGTGCACGAGTCAAAGCCTATTTTATAAGGAAAATCGTTCCTGTCAATATAGCGGAGCAGTTGACGGAATTCCCGGTTATCCGCTGTGATCATATCTTCCCTTTTACCGAGTCCTATCGGTTTATGCAGCAAAAAGACAACTGCATTAATGCCTTCGGGAAATCCTCCGCAGCGGTTTCCGCTGTCATTTTTCAGCCGCTGAAAGGCTTCTTCCAGTGTAGAATTTGACAGCACATAATGGATATTCGTCTTGACACCGTAAGAAAGAAGTGTTTTGAGCGCTTCAAGCGTATAATCACTTCGATACCAGCTTACCGCGACCGCGCCACAGTATTTTTGGCAAAGGGACGCTGTTTGTTTCGTCATCCCGAATCCCGAAGTGGTAAAATTCGGAACGATTTCGTTACTTTGACATATCTTTAGGATTTCTTCAAAATGCCGGTGCTGATCGGGATCGCCGCAGCCACCCAACGCCATCTGAAAGGTTTTTCCCCGACACTGTTCGGCAATAGCAGCAAAATCCTCCGGTGTCATATTGGCCTTTTGGGAATGGAACCCGTCCTGGTAACACCCTATTCCTGCCGCAAGGCACAGACCGCTTCTCCCGTGCCGACAGTGCCCCATAATGCCGACATCCAGCAGTTCGGGAAAACTCGTCATAAACGGATCCCTGTCGGAAACATTGCCCTGACTGTCCACTCCGACACGCACATACTGACCTGTCTTTTCATCAAAACTCGAAAAGTAATCTTTCTCATATCGGAATTTCATTTTTGTCACCTTGATCCTCTTCGACCGCATTATCGAACTCGTTATCAAGATCTCCTGCCATTTTGTCAAACATATCACATAACAGGTTCATTCCTTTTAAAGCTTCTCTGTCCGAATCCGCTTCCAAAATGAAGTAATGCAGCACCAGTGTTCCTTCATCCAGCAAAACCGTACCGATATAATCCTTGCTGTCAAGGTCATCGCCCCAGTCGTGTCCCGTACCGATCGCCATAATGATAAATTCACGGCTTTCATTCTTCTGTGCATCCGCCTGATACCACATCACAGGCCGATCGTACTGTAGATCAAGTTTCAGTATGGACTGCTTTGCCTGTTCCTGATCGGAAAAGGGCAAACTTACTTTGAGCGGAAAAATGGTATCTGTTGGTAAATTCTGTTTATAGATCAGCATTGTTTTCCTCTTGTCATCCTATCGATGGGACACTCCTTCAGATTTGGAATACGCCCCAATTTTTGAGCCCTATCATTTTTCAGTTTACATCGCCGCTATGACCTGCTCTTCATTTTCGTCCTCATCAAAAATGCTGTCCTGTTTTTCCCAATCAACATCATCCTCCTCCACTTCTTCATCTTCCTCATTGTTTTCGCCGTAAAACTCAGTCGCTTCCGTATCTTCGTCGGAAAAATCGTCAAGAAAATTATTGAAGTCTTTCATCAGCCAAAAAGTTTCTGTTGAATCATAAAGATAGTCAAACATACCGGAAACGTATTCATATCCGTCAAGCTCTCTCGCAAGGTTCAGTGTTTTCTTCGGCATATACTCCGTATGTCCGTAATCGCTTCTGATCTTTTCATCAAGACATATCACCACCGTACCGTCCTCACAGCACACCTTGGCAGGCATATATATTTCCCTGTTATTGCCGACATAAAGCCATACATAATAATATTCTCTTTCATCATCGTCCCCGTCAGCAGAATCCCCGATCTTATCGAGATCGCTGTAGGTAAAAATCTCGTATTCGATTTTGGAACTGTTCAGAGCGCCTACCGTAAACAAAGAAATTTCTCTCGGTGTTTTTCCGACAAGAGAGAAGAGCTGTGCCGCTGTCATAAGCTCGTTATAGGTATTCAGGTCAACATAGGCGGTTTCCTCCGTGTCGTTTTTTCGTTCCTCGTCACCCGGAAAATAAATTCTTTTTTGGCCGTAATGCTCTGTGAAAATACCGTTTTTCTGCATAAGGTCATACAATGCATCCGATACATAGCCGAATGCCGGATTGTAAAACATCGCGACAAGCTGTTTATCAAGTCTTTCGGCATAATTAAAAAGATCTTTTCTTTGCGTTTTCATTATGATCACCTTTCATTGTTTCATTTTGCATTTACTTTGTTCGCCTTAACTGAGTCTATTATAATCTATCGCAAAGAACAAAAATGTTTATGTTGAAAATGATTTTTAATACCAACATAAACATTTTTGTTCTTTGGATTCTGTTATAATGAAAAAAATACGAATAAAAAGGATTTGATTGACATTTTTGTTGAAACATACTATAATATGTCAGGCAATACCTTATAAATAATATCAATATCTTTATGATTTTTTGTAAAATTTGACTGAAAGGAGGACATTATCTATGGATGAAACGACAAACAAAAAACCACATTCCGAAAAAAACTGGACAGATGCCGAACTTGACGGTTACATTCTCGATATTTTAAGGGGAAACAAATCGGTAAAAGTATCTGATATAAAAGCACGTACCCAAAACACCCGGTTCAACAATGTGTCCCCTGCCGCCATCAGGCGCCATATTGATAATCTCCAACAGTTCGGTGAGCTGACAGGTTTTTTTACCATTTCAAAAAGTACCGAAAAAGATATTTCTTCCAAAAAGCAAATTTCCTATACTTATGAAAGTGCCCTTACCAAAAGTGAATTCAGGCTTTTGTTTGAAGCTTTTTCCAGAATTAAGGGAGTGTCCAAGAAAAAACGGGATAAGATCATCAATTTTATCAACAACCTTACACCCAAAGACTTTATCAGCAGTTTGGATTATATCAACGGATTCAGAGAAGATACGGAAGAAAACGAAAACTTGTTCAAACACCTTGCCATTATTTCAAAGGCGATCAAAAACAAAACCGCTGTCCGTTTTCGGTACAACGATTACCACAGCGACAAGAAACAGTATCCCAGAAAAAACAGCGACGGTCAGGATAAACTGTACGTGGCTTACCCAATCAAAACAGTAGTTTCTCTCGGTCGGTATTATCTGATATGCCGGCACTTGAACCACGACAATATTTCTCATATACGGATAGACCGAATGAACCGGGTAGTGGAAGCAATGGATATTCCCAAGAATGACAACAGTTCGCTTCTCCCCGACCTTCCGAAACATCTTGCGGAACATATCTATATGTTTGCAGGGGAAACCATATCGGCTGAATTCATCATTCCCGAAAAGCTGCTCAATGATGTTTTTGACTGGTTCGGCAAAGAGGTACTCATCCGTCCGTTTGATAAAGGACGATTCAAGGTCAGTGTCCGCGTCAACGAAAAAGCAATGCTCTATTGGGCATTACAGTACTGTGAATCGGTTATTGTCACAAGTCCTCCCAAGCTGGTGATGGCAATTACCGACAGGCTCAAAACCGCCGAGATCACCTACTATGAGGTACTGTCCAAAGAAAAACTAAAATCATAAAGGAGTTTTAATGATGTCAATAAAACCTGCAAAATGTTTCGAGTGTCACTCTTACTTTACAGCAGATGAAATACAAAACTTTTCCAAGTGCCCCTACTGTAACAAAATTGACGAAACAGCAAAACAAATCGACAACTTTCTGAAAGAATACGTTCCTGTTGCCTTTGGCACTTCTGCAACAGCAACAAGCAGTCAAGATAACACTGCACTATTTTCGGGACCTCTGTTTGATACCAATGAAGTATCAACAGACAACAGCAATGAAATCGAATATGACATTGACGACATTGAATCCAACGTACCGCAACCTGATTATCGCATTGAGAAAACAAAACAAATCGCAGGCTTTATGAACGAATGCATTGCTATTGCCTTTAACACTTCTGCAACAACAAGCAGTCAAGATAACACTGCACCATTATCGG
>CADCRH010000028.1 GCA_902803805.1 uncultured Ruminococcus sp. | reverse complement strand
TTCAGAACTTCTTCCCATACCCGTAGGGTAATTTTCCATTTTCCACTTTCCATTTTCAATTTGAATTACAGTTCGGTTTGAGGGGGAGGGGTGATGGCAACGGGATTGGTTTCTTCGATTTCAACGTCACTGTAGCGGTGCATACCTGTTCCGGCAGGAACAAGTTTACCGATGATAACGTTTTCTTTCAGTCCCATCAGCGGGTCAATTTTACCCTTGATGGCGGCATCAGTCAGAACTCTGGTTGTTTCCTGGAAAGATGCTGCGGAAAGGAAGGAATCCGTTGCGAGTGATGCTTTCGTGATACCGAGAAGCATCGGAATAAAGGTAGCAGGTGAAAGGTCGGTTTCGCCGTTGGCAATTCTTCTTTCGATTTCTGCGTTTGCTGCGTAGAAGTCACCCTTATCAACGAGTGAGCCAGGAAGAAGTTTTGTGCTTCCTGCGTCGTCGATTTTGATTTTCTTCATCATCTGACGAACGATAACTTCAATATGTTTATCGTTGATGTCAACGCCCTGCATACGGTAGGCACTCTGTACTTCTTCGATAAGGTAGTCCTGAACGGCTGCGGTGCCTTTGATTTCCAGAACGTCGTGCGGATTGACGGAACCTTCGGTGATGAGGTCGCCGGCTTCGATGATCTGACCTTCTTCCACTTTTGTTCTGGAACCGAACGGAATGAGGTATTCTTTCTTTTCACCGCTCTCTCTGTTCGTAACAACGGCGTGACGGTTCTTTTTGATTTCTTCAAAGGTGACTACGCCGCCGATCTCGCTGATGATAGCGAGGTGTTTCGGCTTTCTTGCCTCAAAAAGTTCTTCAACTCTCGGAAGACCCTGTGTAATATCCTCGCCGCCTGCGACACCGCCCGTATGGAAGGTACGCATTGTAAGCTGTGTGCCGGGTTCGCCGATCGACTGTGCGGCGATAATACCAACGGCTTCACCGATCGTAACGGGCATACCGTTTGCGAGGTTAGAACCGTAGCATTTTTTACAAACACCGTGCTGTGCACGACAATCAAGAATAGAGCGGATCTTAATTTTCTGTGTGCCTTTGCCTACGATAATATCGGCGTCGTGCTCGTCCATCATCTTATTGGTGGAAACAAGAACCTCGCCTGTTTCATTGTCGATAAAGTCCTCACAGAGGTATCTGCCGAGAAGTCGTTCGTGCATTGTTTCGATAACAGAGTTGCCCTCTTTGATGTCGTAAACAATAATGCCATCTTTCGTGCCGCAGTCCTCCTCACGGATGATAACGTCCTGTGAAACGTCAACCAGTCGTCTGGTAAGATAACCTGAGTCGGCGGTACGGAGTGCGGTATCGGCAAGACCTTTACGTGCACCACGGGAGGAAATAAAGTATTCGAGAATGTTAAGACCTTCACGGTAGTTAGCACGAATCGGAATTTCGATCGTTTTACCGGATGTATTGGCGATAAGACCACGCATACCGGCAAGCTGACGGATCTGGCTCATAGAACCACGGGCACCAGAATCCGCCATCATAAAGATGGGGTTATAACGACCGAGGTTATCCTGAAGTGCGGCGGTAACATCGTTTGTAGCGCCTTCCCAGATTTTCAGCACCTTTTCATAACGTTCCTGATTGGACATAAAACCGCGTCTGAACATCTTTGAAACCTTATCGATCTCCTGTTCTGCGCCCGCAATGATCTCTTTCTTTCTGGGCGGAATTTCGGCGTCGCATACGGCAACGGTAATTGCGCCCTTTGTGGAGAATTTATAACCCTGTGACTTAACGTCATCAAGTACACGTGAGGTAAGCTGTGTGCCGTGAACACGGATACACTTGTCGAATATCTTTCCAAGCTGCTTTTTGCCAACAAGGAAGTCGATTTCGTATTTCATAAAGTTTTCGGGTTTTGTTCTGTCAACATAGCCCAGATCCTGCGGAACGGGTCTGTTGAAGATAATGCGTCCTACTGTTGTATCGACAAGTACAGATTTTTCAACACCGTTCCAGATGCCTGTACGTCTGACTTTGATTTTTGAGTGAAGCGTAACGACCTTTGCGTCGTAAGCCATAATTGCCTCGTTTTCATCTCTGAAAATCTTGCCCTCGCCGGGTTCGCCGTCCTTATCCAGTGTAAGGTAGTAAGAACCGAGTACCATATCCTGTGTAGGAACAGTAACAGGCTTACCGTCGGACGGTTTCAGCAGGTTATTCGCTGCAAGCATCAGGAAACGGGCTTCTGCCTGTGCCTCTGCCGAAAGAGGTACGTGAACAGCCATCTGGTCGCCGTCGAAGTCTGCGTTAAAGGCGGTACAGGAGAGGGGATGAAGTTTCAGTGCTTTACCCTCTACGAGTACGGGTTCAAATGCCTGAATACCGAGTCTGTGAAGTGTAGGAGCACGGTTGAGCATTACGGGGTGTCCCTTGATAACTCTTTCAAGAGCATCCCATACTTCCGGTTTTGCACGTTCAACAGCTTTGCGGGCAGCCTTGATATTCTGTGCCGAGCCGCTTTCCACGAGAATTTTCATAACAAATGGTTTGAAAAGTTCGAGTGCCATTTCTTTTGGAAGACCGCACTGATACATTTTCAGTTCAGGACCTACAACGATAACCGAACGTCCCGAATAGTCAACACGTTTACCGAGAAGATTCTGACGGAAACGTCCCTGCTTACCTTTCAGCATATCGGAAAGGGATTTCAGTGCTCTGTTATTCGGACCCGTGACAGGTCTGCCGCGTCTGCCGTTGTCGATCAGTGCGTCAACCGCTTCCTGTAACATACGCTTTTCGTTTCTGATAATAATATCGGGAGCGGAAAGTTCAAGAAGTCTTGTAAGACGGTTATTTCTGTTGATAACACGGCGATAAAGGTCATTCAGGTCGGACGTTGCAAAACGTCCGCCGTCGAGCTGTACCATAGGACGAATATCGGGCGGAATAACCGGAACAACGTCCATTATCATCCATTCCGGTCTGTTGCCAGAAATGCGGAAAGATTCAACTACTTCAAGACGCTTCAGGATTCTTACTTTTTTTTGTCCGGATGCACCCTCAAGTTCTTCTTTCAGTTCTGTCGAAAGTTTGTCGAGGTCAATTTCTTTAAGGAGCTTTTGAATGGCTTCTGCACCCATCATAGCCTCAAAGTCGTCCTCGTATTTTTCTTTCATATCACGGTATTCTTTTTCTGTAAGGCACTGCTGCTTTGAAAGTTCACGGGATGCCTCACTGTCCGCTTTAATATCCGTAACGATATACATTGCAAAGTAAAGTACTTTTTCAAGGGTACGGGGGGAGATGTCGAGCATCAGACCCATTCTGGAAGGAATACCCTTGAAGTACCAGATATGGGAAACGGGAGCGGCAAGCTCAATGTGTCCCATACGCTCACGTCTTACTTTGGAACGTGTGATTTCAACGCCGCAGCGTTCGCAGATCCTGCCCTTGAAGTGGATTTTTTTATATTTGCCGCAGTGACACTCCCAGTCCTTTTGAGGGCCGAAGATTGCCTCGCAGAAAAGACCGTCACGTTCGGGCTTAAGAGTACGGTAGTTAATGGTTTCGGGTTTTTTGACCTCACCGTAAGACCATTCTCTGATCGTGTCGGGTGATGCAAGTCCGATTTTGATTGATTCAAATTCATTGAATTCCATCAGTCAGTGTCCTCCTCTCAATTAGTCGTCGTCGCCAAGGCTGTCGATGTCGAAAAGGTCATCGTCACCGCTGCCGTAGAATTCGTCGTCGCTGCTCTCATCAAGCAAATCTTCATCGGGTTCTCCGTCGGCATTTTCAATTTGATAGCCGTCGTGGTCGTCCGTCATCACGTTCTTTTCGTTCAATGAGGATTCGCCGGTGCTGACATCATCATCAAGGTCAACACGGAGGTCAATTTCCTGACCTTCCTTATCAAGAACCTTGACATCCAGTGCGAGTGACTGGAGTTCCTTAATAAGAACCTTAAAGGATTCGGGAATACCCGGCTTCGGAATATTCTGTCCTTTGACGATAGATTCGTAAGTTTTTACTCTGCCGACAACGTCGTCCGATTTTACGGTAAGGATCTCCTGAAGCGTATAAGCCGCGCCGTATGCTTCCAATGCCCAAACTTCCATTTCACCGAAACGCTGACCGCCGAACTGCGCTTTACCGCCGAGAGGCTGCTGTGTAACGAGAGAGTAAGGACCTGTGGAACGTGCGTGGATCTTATCGTCAACAAGATGGTGAAGTTTCAGATAATACATATAGCCGACGGTAACGGGGTTATCGAAATATTCACCTGTACGGCCGTCTTTGAGCCATATTTTGCCGTCCTCACTGATGCCTGCGTCACGGAAACACTGGAAAATATCCTGCTCGTGAGCACCGTCAAATACGGGAGTCATAATTTTCCAACCGAGCGCCTTTGCCGCATAACCGAGGTGAACTTCAAGTACCTGACCGATGTTCATACGTGACGGTACGCCCAAGGGGTTAAGAACAATGTCAAGCGGTCTGCCGTCGGGGAGGAAAGGCATATCTTCCTCCGGAAGAACTCTTGAAACGACACCCTTGTTTCCGTGACGACCTGCCATTTTGTCGCCGACCTGAATTTTACGCTTTTGTGCAATATAACATCTTACGACTTTATTAACACCCGGAGCAAGTTCGTCATCACTGTTTTCCTTTGTAAATATCTTAACGTCAACAATGATACCGTATTCGCCGTGCGGTACACGCAGAGAAGTATCTCTTACCTCTCTGGACTTTTCACCGAAGATCGCACGAAGCAGTCTTTCTTCGGCGGTCAGCTCGGTTTCACCCTTTGGTGTGACCTTACCTACCAGAATATCACCGGCGTGAACTTCCGCACCGACGTGGATAATACCGTGTTCGTCAAGGTCTTTGAGCTGGTCATCACCGATATTCGGAATATCTCTGGTGATCTCCTCCGGACCGAGTTTTGTATCTCTTGCTTCGGTTTCGTATTCTTCTATATGAATGGATGTATAAACATCATCACGAACAATTTTTTCGTTGATCAATACAGCGTCCTCGTAGTTGTAGCCTTCCCACGTCATAAATCCGATGAGAGCATTTTTGCCGAGGCTGATTTCGCCGTTGCTGGTAGCGGGGCCGTCTGCCAGAACTTCATTGGCTTCGACACGCTGACCGACATCAACGATCGGTACCTGATTGATACACGTGCCCTGGTTGGAACGCATAAACTTTGTTACCTTGAAATCCTGAATCCTGCCCGAATCATACTGGACCTTGATCCTGTCGGCACTGACATATTTCACAACGCCGGGTTCTTCGGCAAGAATACAAACACCTGAGTCAACGCCGGCTTTGTATTCCATACCTGTTCCGACAATAGGCGATTCAGTTACTAAGAGCGGTACAGCCTGACGCTGCATATTCGCGCCCATCAAAGCACGGTTTGCGTCATCGTTTTCAAGGAACGGGATCATTGCCGTAGCAACAGATACAACCATCTTCGGAGAAACGTCCATATAGTCCGCTTTTTCTCTTTCCACTTCCACGAATTCGTCACGATGTCTGCCGACAATTTTTTTGTTGACAAAATGGTTGTCCGCATCAAGCGGTTCATTCGCCTGTGCAACAATGAAGTTATCTTCCATATCTGCTGTCATATATTCAACGTTGTCTGTAACGACACCCGTTTCTTTGTCAACCTTGCGGAACGGTGCTTCGATAAGACCGTATTCGTTGATTTTTGCAAAGGTCGCAAGATAGGAGATCAGTCCGATGTTAGGACCTTCAGGGGTTTCGATAGGACACATTCGTCCATAATGAGTATAGTGAACGTCACGAACTTCAAAGCCTGCACGATCTCTGGAAAGACCACCGGGACCAAGCGCCGAAAGACGTCTTTTATGCGTCAGTTCCGCAAGAGGGTTGTTCTGATCCATAAACTGTGACAGAGGAGAGGAACCGAAAAATTCCTTGATTGCCGCCGTTACGGGACGGATATTGATCAGCGCATTCGGCGGAAGATGTTCCAGATCCTGTGCCTGTAATGTCATACGCTCCCTGATGACTCTTTCCAGTCTTGCAAAGCCGATTCTGAATTGATTCTGGAGAAGTTCACCGACCGAACGGATACGTCTGTTTCCGAGATGGTCAATATCGTCTGTGGTACCGATACCGCAGGCAAGAGAGTTCATATAGTTGATGGTCGAGAAAATATCATCAATAATAATGTGTTTCGGAACCAGTTCATCCTTGCGCTTTCTGAGTGTGTTTTTCAGTTCCTGCTCATTGTCGCCGCAGGTGTCCAGAATTTCACGGAGAACGCTGAAACGAACTTTTTCGCTAATGCCACATTCCTTTTTTACATCAAAGCTGACATATTTTGTAATGTCAACCATTCCGTTTGAAATAATTTTAACGGGTTCGCCGTTCGGTGACTGAACGTAAGCAACGGTAACACCCTTGTTTTCGATTTCAAGAGCTTTTTCCTTGGAGATGACCTCGCCTTCGTCGGCGATGATTTCACCCGTTGTCGGGTCTGCTACGGGTTCACAAAGAACCTGATTGGCAAGTCTGTTTGAAATACCAAGCTTTTTATTGTATTTGTATCTTCCGACTCTGGACATATCATATCTTCTCGGGTCGAAGAAAAGCATATCAATATGTGCCTGAGCGCTTTCCACTGTCGGAGGTTCGCTCGGACGGAGCTTTCTGTAAACCTCTTTCAGAGCGTCGTCCTGATTGTCGGTTGTATCCTTTTCGATAGTAGCCATAATACGGTCGTCAGCGCCGAAATAGTCGATAATTTCCTGGTCTGTGCCAAGACCAAGCGCACGGATAAACACCGTAACGGGAAGTTTTCTGTTCTTGTCGATACGAACATAGAAAACGTCGTTGACGTCGTTTTCGTATTCGAGCCACGCGCCTCGGTTAGGAATGACCGTTGCGCTGAACAACTGCTTACCGGTCTTGTCATAATCCATCTTATAGTAAACGCCCGGCGATCTTACGAGCTGAGAAACGATAACACGCTCCGCACCGTTGATCACGAATGTTCCGCTTGGAGTCATAAGCGGAAAATCGCCCATAAAGACAGTAGATTCTTTTATTTCGGAAGTTTCCCTGTTGAACAGTCTTGCCTTGACCTTGAGAGGTGCGGCATAAGTCACATCTCTTTCCTTGCACTCTGCGATAGAGTAGTTGGGGTGGTCGGTTTCAAGCGTATAGTCAACAAAATCAAGAACAAGATTACCCGAATAGTCCGTTATTCCCGAAACATCTTCAAATACCTCCTGAAGTCCCTTTTCAAGAAACCACTTGTAGGAGTCCTTTTGGATTTCAATAAGGTTCGGCATTTCCAGAACTTCATCAATATGAGAAAAACTCATTCGTTCGGTTTTACCGAGGCGTACCGGTTTGACGTTTACCATACAATCACTCCATTCAATTTATTGCTTTCCTATAGTTACCGTTAAAAGGCAGGGCATTGTCAAAATGTCCTGCTTGCTTACCCTTTCAAAAATTAAAAAAATATACTTGATTTTTTCGGTCAAGTGTGTTAATATTCTTTTAAGCTGTGTAGGGAAAACCCTAAAAAAGGGTACTTTTCTACTATGGTGCATTAAATAAATATACCACCAAAGCCTTTTGCTGTCAAGTCTTTTTCCGCAAAAAGCTTATTTTTTTATCTTTTTTCGGCTTGTGGGGCACTTTTTTCCAAAAGAAACACCCGACAGCGTTGAAGGTTTTATTTAATTCATAATTCATAATGCATAATTCATAATTACCCTGCGGGGAACCAAAAGAGAAAATGCAGACATAAGAATGTGTCAAAGGAAAATCTATTATTTTATCCATTTTATTCATAAAAATACAGACAGCGCAAAAGCCGCCAACGGAAATCGGATGTTCCGTCAGCGGCTTTTCTGATTGTCTGTAAAAATGATTTAAGAACCCGTAGGGCTAATTATGAATTATGAATTATGCATTATGCATTATGAATTAAAATCAGATCAGTGCTTTGATCAATTTGTAGATTGGTTTTTTGTACCATTGAAGTTCGGAGTAGAGGTGTGAGGAAAGACGCAGGTAAAGACTGCGTATCGATTCGTCATCCTCTTTGTTTCGGACGTATTCCGAATAGTTGACTTTCAGCATTATATTGATGAATTCATCAGCTTGGTCGGCAGAGATAACGGATATGTTTTTGCATAGTTGCTGTGCAAAGTCTTTTTCCGAGCCGTTATAATCTTTCATAATGCCGCAGAAATGAATGGCTTTGATGATCAGGTCGAAAAGTTGGCGGCTGTCCATCGTATGAATCTTATTCAGCTTTATTTTTCTTCTTATCGGGAAAAATGTGATAATGCCGAGAAGAATGATTCCAAAAGCAATATATACAAAGAGTTTGTTGCTTTCCTCATAATCATCACCGCCGCCAAAAGTAGTGCCGCCTGAACTGCTGCTTGAATAGTTTCTGAAATGCCAGTCGTGTTCTTTCATTACACGTTCCATTACTTCGTGGTCATAGCCGGGATAAGTCGTTATCATTTCGCCTGATGTGGTCGGGGTTACGTCAACGGGTACCCAACCATAGTCCTTAATAAAGATCTCTACCCAAGCGTGAGCCGAATAGTCGAGAACCTCAGCACGGTATTCCGATTGCGTGTCGGAGGTCGCAACTTCAATGAAGCTGTCAGGATTCACCGAAAATCCTGTAACGTATCGTGCAGGGATTCCGTACATTCTGTACATCAAGGCTGCCGCCGACGCAAAGTGAACACAGTAGCCCTTGCCGTTATCGAAAAGGAAGTAATCGACAATATCCTTGTTAAAGGGTGCGGTACCGGGTGTTGTGCTGTAGGTTGCGTGTGTCTGAAGCGTATAAAGGATAAAAGTTGTGATTTCATCAAGAGTTTTCAGCGGCGTATCTTTGCACAGCGTTTCAAGACGTTCATTGCCTTCGCTTGCCAGCATTGTATAGTAGGTTTTGGCATACTGTTCATAAATATTGACAAAGCGTTCCGCTTTAGGATTTTTTTCCCATTTATCCGACATATCTATTGCGCCGATAGGAAAAAAGGAGTTAGTAAATGTTTGTGTTGGATAGATCTGCTCCCATTCCGAGAAAAAGTCCCCTTTTGATTTTTGCGCATAATAGGGAAGATAAAAGGAGATATTGTAGTCGGGTGCCATATCCTTGATTTCTATTGTGGATAAATCGGTTTTTTTTGACACCAAGAAAATATCGTATTTATCTTTATAGCCCAATTGAAAATAGATATTCGATACAATATCACTGGAATAATAGTTGAACCATTCCTCATCTTCATACCAGTTTGCGTAATCGTTATCATCTTCGTATTCATAATCCCTGTATCGGTAGTAGTTTCCGTATCCGGTATAAAAATTGGACATAAACGGTTCACTCAAATTATAGCTGTAGCTGCCGTCATCATAAGCAAATGCGTCGGACCATTCGCCGTTTTCGTAATAGCCGCCGCGAAAGCCCCACAGATAGAGTTGAGTGTTCGGTTTTTTATCCATTCTGATATAAAGCATAGACTGACCTGTCTGGTGAAGATTTCCGCGAGCGACCTTGCCGCCGCTGATGTTATCACCGAAATTGCCTGTCAGCTTTGAAATTTCATCCTTGATAAATCCGTCGGCATTATAAACGGTTGAGTACAGGTCTTCCTCGTTGATATTTTCGATCGGCAGGGCAGGCACAAGAGCCGCCAGTATCAGTGCCGCAACACAGATACAGCACAGGGTACTGATCCTTGCACGGGTATTCATTCGGAAGCTGTCGCGGATTCTTCTTTGCGTCATATTGACAGCGATAAAGCCGAACTGAAAAAGAGCCGTCATAATGACTGCCGCAGCGCTTACCTCATAGCCTGCTACAGGACCCAAGGCAATTGCCGCCGCCGACAGCAAAAACATAATCGAATGATTTCTCAAAACAAATTCAATCGCAAAAATAAGAAATATCACCAATGTCACCAGTATGAAAATCAAAAACGTACTGATATTTAAGTTTGAGAAATTCAGACCATACTGGTAATAGAAAGCAACCTGCCTTGAAAAAGCAAATATCTGCGGTATGATAATTGCCGAACCGACTGCGCATAAGATCGCCGTAAAATAGATGAATATTTTCCGCTTGAAAAAATAAATATACCACAGTATCAGAGAAAAAATTGAGGTGAATATACAAAGGAAAATATAAATATCGAAATCCAGCTTGACAATATCCCTTACCGCCGTACAAAGTCCCAGAAGTCCCGTTATATATATCACGATAAGATATACAGAGTTGTCCATCCGGCGGAAAATTTCTTTATCATAATTTTTCTCCGCCTTTGTGCGGTTCAGGGACGTAGATCTGATGATTACTTTTCTGATAATACCCACCCCCTAAAGTACAAATATATTGCCTGCAAGCTCCGAATGAAACATTTGCTTGGTAAAGGAAAAAATATGTTTTTCCATAAAATACCATTCCAAACGGGTGTTGATGACCATTTTATTTTTGCCGAGTTCCGACGAAGTGCCCTGAATATCCGACGGTGAACATTCCGTATCGGTCTGATACAGTCGGGTCATCAGATGGTTGAGCTGTTCTGTGTTCTGCGGCGTTTCGGATGCCAGCATTTTTTTGTTTTTGTCATACCAGTGAACGCGGACAATTGCTTCGCTTTTGATCAGCGCGCTGATCACGGAATAGGATATATCATAAAATGCGTCCATATCTTCTTCATTCGGCGGCAGTTCTCCCGACGTATCAAGAAGCAGATCAAAAACAAAATCGTTTTCCTTGTAATATTCCTTGATCCACGGCGTACCCGTTCTTGCGGTATAATTGCGGTGCAGGTGCCTGTAAAGGTCGCCCTGACGATATTCGCGGATCAGACGGATTTCACTGTTGTCGTTTCCTTTTTTATCGGAGTTCAGCATTGTAACAGGGTCGCCGTCATAGGTGCCGATAGGGGGCAGCTGAATTTGGATATTTCTGTCTATCGGCAGAATGAAAAGCTCCTCCGAGCATTTGGCACGTTTTCCCGAAGAAAAAATAGAAAGCCAGTCATAAACGCGGAATTTTTTAACGCTTAAAGTTAATGCACCGCAATAGGGAGCGATAAAATAAAAACCCATTAAGTTGCTGTCGTTATCCTTTTTGCCTGAAGCACTTCCGTAGAATTTTTTGCGGGAGATTTTTTTGGCATTTTTATATTTCAGGTTAAGCATAACGCTCATACGGTTTACGGGAATAATGCCTTTGTTGTAGGCTTGGACATTAAAAAGCTTTTCCGTGTTTTTGTAGGCGATCCGGTTTTGGGGAGGTATTTTGACACTGATACAGTGACGCATTACCCGTGCCGAAACAATCAGCACCAACACGGCGATCGCAGCACAGATCGCTGCCGTCATCAGTGTTTTGTTGCGGTACATACCTGCCAGATACCATATGCCGAACAACAGAGCAAATGCGGTAAATTTTTTCATTGTGAAGCTCCCATATACGGACGCTCTGTGCTGTCGATAATTTGTTGAATTACCAATGCTTTAGTCTGCCCCGAAAGTCTTGCACTGGAATTCAGAAGGATTCTGTGATTAAGTACATACGGAAGCTGACCGATGACATCGTTCGGAACAACAAAATTTCGTCCTCGCAGCCAAGCCGCCGCCTTTGACATTTTCACCATTGCGATCGTTGCTCTCGGGCTGGCGCCGCGTTCAATGTACGGATTGGTGCGTGTTGCGGAAACAAGCCGAAGCATATAGGAATAAACTTCGTCCTTTACATATACATTATAAATATCCTCCTGCATAGCCAGAAGAAATTCCTTTGTGAGCACGGTGCTGACAAGTTCGGAACGTGAGGTTTTTCCTACGGATTTCGCCATTTTAAGTTCGCTGTTGAAATCGGGATAACCCAAAGACATATTGATCATAAATCTGTCGATCTGCGCTTCGGGCAAAAATTGTGTACCCGATGTACCGGAGGGGTTTTGCGTCGCGATAACAAGGAACGGTTTGGGAACCTCTCGTGTAATGCCCTCAACGGAAACACGGCGTTCCTCCATTACTTCTAGCAAAGCGGACTGTGTTTTTGGAGAGGTTCGGTTGATCTCATCGGCAAGGAGCAGATTACAGAAAACACTGCCTTCCTGATAAACGAATTTTTCCTCGTCGCGTCTGTAAACGGAAAAGCCCGTAAGGTCGGAGGGCATAACATCAGGCGTAAACTGAACGCGTTTGCAGTCCAGACCCATTGCCCTTGAAAAAGCCATAGCGAGAGTCGTTTTTCCCACTCCGGGAATATCCTCCAGCAGTACGTGACCGTCCGCCAGAAAAGCCGTCATAATTTCCACGATTTCCTCTTGCTTACCAAGGATAACCTTATTTACTTCATTCAAAACCGCTCTTGCGGCATCGATATATTGTGTTGTCAAATTATCAATCCTTTCCGATTTCTTATTTTTTCATCATTTCTTACGATCCCCCGCAGGGCAATTATGAATTATGAATTATGCATTATGAATTTAGGGCAATAGTGCCGTGTTTTTTATTTTATAATGTCTGCAAGGTCGAATTTGATGACCTTTGCAAGAGAATCCAAAGAAAGCTCTATTTGAAATCCGATTTTTCCTCCGCTGCAAAGGATAGCGTCAAAATCCTGCGCGGTTTTGTGTATGGTGGTACGGAAAAATTTTTTCATTCCGATAGGCGAACAGCCGCCGTGAATATATCCCGTCAGTCCGAGAAGTTCTTTAGATTTTACCATAGCCACGGATTTTTCTCCGACTGCCGCCGCAGCCTTTTTTAAGTCAAGCTCCTGTGCAACGGGAACCATATATACATAATGATCTCCGCTTTTGCCGACGGTTACAAGCGTTTTGAATACCTGTTCGGGATTTTCTCCGAGAGCCTGTGCGACTTCAACGCCGTTCACTGCTCCCGTGTCGGTATAATAATGCTCTTGATATTCTATTTTCATACTGTCAAGCTTTCGCATAGCATTTGTTTTTGTTTCTTTTGCCATAATTATCACCAAAATTACATAGATAAGTTAACTGTATTTTATTTTATCACAGAAAGACATCTGTTTGCAAGGTTATTGACAAAATTACGCCGCCAATTATAAAAAAGCATTTGTTCCCTTGCAGAAAGAAAAGAACAAATGCTTTTTGCAGCTTTACTGGCAGACAATGAAAACGATCAGGAGAATGACACCGAAAGCAGCAAAGACAAATCCCCATATTCTTCCGAACGTGATACGGCTCTGCTCTAAATCAATCTCATATATTTTATCGGGGCGGTCGGGCTTAATGAGAATTTTGGATCGGGTTCCGATCTGCGGAACAGTTCCGTAATCATCATCCGACATTGAACGAAAGCGTAAACCGTTGAATTCATATTCGTAAATGGCGTGATAATGATTGTGACGATGATGTTTGTAGCGAGTTACAATTCTTTGGTAATTGACAAGGGTTGCGGAAACGGTTTGTGTATAAGCGTCTCTTCTTTTTTTCAGTCTTACCGAACAGAATATCGAATAACATAATCCTGCAATAATGAAAATGATCGGCAAGACAAAGCCCTCTGTCACGGAAAATATCAATCCTGTTACAATAATAAGAACGATCAGCAATATAAGACCAATGATGATCCATAAAACCATCAAAAGAGGATTTGTTTTTGCTTTTTTGCGAAATTTCCCCAAAATCGTATCTTCCATAAATTCGTGGTCTGCAACATAGTACTTTGGCTGTCCGTTCTGATTTTCACCGTTAGGAAAACCGTAATTGGTATCGGAAGTAACCGACATACCGCAAACCGTACAGAATCTGGCATTATCAGGTAGCTGTGAGCCGCATTTTTTACATACTATCGTAGTTGACGACACCTACACAAAAATATATTTGAATCAAGTATATGGTATCATTTGATTTTTGTCAATGCAGGAGAAAATAATTTTCTTGAAATTCAAAAATATTTCTGCTATAATATTCCGAAATCAAAGACGGTGACTGAATACCCGAAAAAATGTCAATATGAATTTTTTAAATATTAAACTTGCAAATTTTTTCATAAACATCAAAATGTATATTGAAAATTGATTTGAAAACTGATATAATCAGTATGTTAATAGTGATTTTAAAAATTTGGGAGTTTACACCAATTTTTAGACTGTGTTTTGTAGTATAAAATAAAATTTGCGAATTTATATTTTTTATCAAAAAACATATGGATTTTTACTTTAAAGTGTGTTATAATCGTTTTTGAATGTTAAAAGCTGTATTTTCTACAGTGTTGCGTTCTGTAAAATGCTCCGTATCATACGGATAATAGATAGAAATTCTTAAAAGGGAGTTTTAATGATGGAAGAAAAAAGACTTTTATTTGTAACCTCACCGCCTGCCTGTGGAAAAACAAAGCTTTCCAAAAAGCTGGCAAAAGAAGTGAAACACATTGTTTATCTTGACAAAGATACACTGATTCCTCTTTCCAAACAGATTTTTGCCGTTGCAGGTCAGCCGTATAACAGAAGTTCCGATTTCTTTGAAAAAGAAATTCGTGATTACGAATATGATGTTATTCTTGACCTTGCGTTTGAGGCGCTGAAATATGAAAATCTTGTAATGGTCAATGCACCGTTTACAAGAGAGATCCGTGACGATGAATACATAAAGCACCTTCGTGAAAAATTGAAGGAATTGAATGCCAAACTTTCCGTTGTATGGATCGTTACCGACCCTGAAGTATGTCATCAGCGTATGATTGACCGTGACTCTGACCGTGATACGTGGAAGCTGGAGCATTGGGACGAATATCTTGCTTCGGTGAATTTCAATATTCCCGAAAATCTTCGTGAGCCTGATGATGAAATGAGCCTCATCCTTTACCATAACTCAACCGACGAAATGGCAGAGGAGTCATTTGCAAAGCTCATTAAGCTTTTTGAAAACGACTGATAAAACAATCAACAGAATTTCACAATTTAAAAGACCGCCCGAATAAGGCGGTCTTTATGTGCATATGCTAATAACCCAAATGAAAAAGGAGTGGGTCTTAATGGCGGATTGGCTTATGTTTTTGGGAGCAGCAATAGTGATTGCGGTTATTTTAGGTATCAGAAGTGCAAACCAAAGCTATACCATCGGCAGTGGTCTGTTTAAAAACAGTGACTATAATCTTGACAAGGATAAACACGTTGACCCTGCGGATTATGATTACTATAACAAAAAAGGAAAATTGAAATGATAAAATTATTGTACGGCACAGGAAATCCTTCAAAACTGAAAGCAATGCAAAGCAGATTAAATCCATTGGAGATTGAGCTTATTGGACTGAAGGATTTAAACTGTGAGATTCCCGATGTTGACGAAAACGGGAATACGCCGCTTGAAAATGCGGAAAAGAAAGCAAGAGCATATTATCAAGCATTCGGTATTCCTGTGTTTTCCTGCGATTCGGGACTTTATATCGACGAATTGCCTGATGAGTTGCAGTCGGGAACGCACGTCAGAAGAATTAATGGAAAAAATTTGAATGATGACGAAATGATAGAATATTATTCGTCACTTGCAAAAAGGTACGGCAGACTTACCGCAAGGTACAAAAATGCGATATGTTTTGTGAAAGACAGTAATCATATTTACAAGGCGATGGAACGATCAATGCGAAGTGCGGCGTTTTATATTGTTGATACGCCGCACAGCAAACACCGTGAGAAAGGGTTTCCCATTGATTCGCTGTCGGTTGATGTAAAAACAGGAAAGTATTTTTATGACCTTGACCCGAACGTTCTGGAACAGTTAGCAGTTGAGGATGGCTTTCTTGAATTTTTTCAAACGTATCTTTGACAAAGAAAGGCGGCTGAAATGATCAGCAAAACATATGAACTGGGTACTCTGAAACATTATAAATATGTTGTTGTGCTTTCTGAATATAACGAAAAAATACTGTTGAGCCGTCATAAGGAACGCAAAACGTGGGAAACACAGGGCGGACATATAGAAAATGGCGAAACGCCTTTGGAAGCCGCAAAACGTGAGCTTTTCGAGGAATCGGGAGCGGTTGATTTTGAAATCATTCCTTTCTGTGACTATTGGGCAGGAAACCCCGATACAGGCGAAGGGGCAAACGGTATGGTGTTTACCGCAGCAATCAATCGTCTTGATAAACTCCCCGAAAGCGAAATGGCAGAAGTAAAAACTTTTGATCAACTTCCGAAAGAGCTTACATATCCTGCCATAACGACTGTTTTGTTTGCCAAAAAACAGATAGGGAAAAGTGTTACTGTGACGGTTGACCGTAAAATGGGAACCTTCCACCCGAAACATCACGATATATTTTACAGTGTCAACTATGGTTATGTTGATGGAGTTGTCGGTGGCGACGGAGATATGCAGGACGCATATATTATTGGTGTCAGTGTACCCGTCGATTCTTTTGACGGAGTCATCAAAGCAGTCGTGCATCGCTTTGATGATGACGAGGATAAATGGGTCGTATGTCCGAAAAACTACGAACTGACAGAAAATGAAGTACTTGAAAAACTGCATTTTCAGGAAAAATATT
>CADCRH010000027.1 GCA_902803805.1 uncultured Ruminococcus sp. | reverse complement strand
TTAAAATGTCCTTTGGTATCGGAGAAATTCTCTCCTCGGCAGTTGTCGCCCTCGTGAATATGCAAAGCAAAAAATCCGCTTGTATTTCTGGGAAGTCCCGATATATCGGCAACCACCAGAACACCGTTTGATTTTTGATAAAATTTTACCTGTCCCGATATATCGGGAAATTCTTTCCCGCCTTTCACATTTGCTACGGCATTCGACCGCATAAAACCGGTATTCATAAAAACATCACCAATCTATTTTATGCGGTTCGGCGCACTTGGACACAGGCTTTTATTGTGATCACAGATCTTGTAAATCTGCTGCCGTTATATCATTTTCAAGGTTATCTCTTGCAAGGTCGTTGTCGATCGTTGAGTAAACCGATGAAATCGGCTTTTCTGCGGACAGCGGCTGACGGTATATCGGCTGTTCGGCTTTCCCCTGAATTTCGGGAACAGGCGGCTGTTCGTTGCGTTTTTTGGTATGCGTTCTTTCTGGACGCTTCATTCCCTGTTTTGCCATTGAAAAATTCACCCCTGTTTTATCTTCCCTGAAACAAAGATAAATTATTCTCCCTGTCACATACACCGAGAAAAATTTCTTTGACACTTTTATAACCTTGATTTTCCAACTCTTTTTGAAGCCAAGTGAGGTCAAGTCCCCTGCGTTTTAAATTTTCGTCCAATATTCTTCCGTCCATAATGACTTCGGTAAAGAGATATTCCGATTTTGGCTGAATGTTGATGTCTTCCGGATTGACGGGACGTTTCCCGCTGACAGGCAAAACCGTCAGTTTTCCGTTATGTTCAAAAATCGCGGTCTGAATATCGTTCAAATTGAAATATCCCGCCTGTCTGCACATAACCATCAATTCGCTCAGATCCAGTTTTGCCTTTTTCATATTGTTCCGATAAATTTTTCCGTTATTCATAATAATGGTCGGTGAGCCGTTGATATACTTTCTGCTCTTGGGGAACTTACTGGTGATAAGGCTCAGCAACACTGCAACTGCGCCGTATATCACCATTGCGATCAACGGTTTCCACGGCGATTCCAATTCCGTGGCAAGCTCCGCAGCAATCGAGCCGATCGTAATACCCGTAATATAATCAAAAAAATCTAACTGTGATATTTGCTTATGACCTATGATTTTTGCCGTAATGAACAACGCTGCAACGGATAACAATGATGTTAAAACAACTTTTAATATTTCCATTTCATACCTCCGTATCTGTATTATGCCCACAAGCATTGTTAGATAAACGGAAGTTGATCTATTTTAAATATTAATATATGAAATCTATACATCAAACAAAACTTATTAAAAAATACCACAGCAAAAGGCATAAAAAACCTTTGCTGTGGTATCGCAGTACCCTATGTACCCGAATTATTTCTTGTTGAAATAATTTTTAAGGTCCTTCGGTTCCTTCGGCTGTGCGAAGTGGTTCAGTGATGCTGTTCCGCAAGCGGTTTTTGCAGATTTCACAGCCATCAACTCAACTGCCTTCTTCAAAACCTTCTTCGCGTTCGTCATTCTTCTTCCTCCTTTTTCTTAAAATTATTTCAACAAGTATTGAAATGTCAACCACAAATACCGTGGGTAAAACAATCAATACTTGATAAAACCTAAACAGGCTGTATGTCAGCATACACAAGAGAAATTCGAAAAATAAAACTGCTGCGGAAAGCATTTTGAATTTACCTCTGTCACTGTCATTAATTTTTTTATTCACATTTTCTACAGGTGCAAAAAACACCACTGCCGTTAACGACAAGAGCAGCAAAATACCCGATATAAGGCTGTTAAACTGCAATAAATACAAAACATACAACTTATAGCACAGAAAAGAAAAGATTGCCGAAATGACAAAGATAATATTACACTTTAAATAGGTATTGGCGTGGTATCCTCCCGAAAAAATTCTGACAGCCGACAGGGAAAGCATAAAAATAATGCTTTCCGCAATATATCCGCTGATAACACCCAATCCGAAAACCAGAACTGTTCCAATGAATGATGATACCATCAATTCGATTCCGTATATGTAAACTTCTAACGGATATTCGTCGTTACTGTCAAAGAAAAAACACGCTATCTTTTCCGAAATTTTATGCAGCATATCCTATCACCGTATTATTCAAAATTCTTGCAGGCGTTGCGCCTTAATAATGGCAGCGGCATACAAACATCCGTCCTCCTCATAATAGTTGATACCGCCTTCGTATTTTTCGACTTTTTCCTTAATGATCTCGATTCCCTTGCCGTGAAAGTTTTTATCATCCTTATTGGTATGCAAATCGGGATTGTCGTTCAACACGGAATTGTTCACTTTATTTTTACAGGTGATGATATTGTAGTTCATATTCCTGTTAACGGAAAGCATCATTTTACGCATTTCTTTTGGACAAGTGACAAGATATTCGATCGCGTTGTCACACATATTTCCGATAATGGAAACAATATCGGGGTTCTCCGAATAATTCATCATCTCATCACTGATATTCACAGTGAATTCGATCTGATTGGAATAAGCTTTTTCCAATTCCACATTGATAACGGAATTCAACAGCGGATTGTTTGAATTAACGGGCGTATAAACCACCGACATTTCCTGATAGCTCTCTCTGCAAAGCTTTTTTGCTTCCTCTGTTTTGTGATTGCGCAGAAGTTCTTCAATGCACAGCAGATTATTCTGCATATCGTGCTTGATTTTTGAGATTTTTTCGATTTGCTTGTTGGTTTGAAGAATATTGGCTTTATATAGTCCTTCCCGCTGTTCCGTCAGCAGCAGATCCGTTTTTATTTGGTTATCCCTGCTGATCTTGCTCATCGTTATCCAGAAAAACACCGTAATCACCAGCATAGATACACATATAATGATCAGGTAGATCAGAATATCGGACTTGTACTCCGAAAAGTGCAGAATGTAAAAGGTCGAATAAATCACGGCAAGCAGCAGCAAGGGGATCACAATAAAGGATATAATATCTGTTCCTTTTGTCAAATCTAATTTTTTTGCCTTGATTTTCAAAATCATAAAGAAAACGAAAAAATTGATAAGATTGATCAGTATGATACAAAAATAGCGATAAAAGGAAGATTCAAGCGACAGTGACATATATGACTGCCCCGAAAGAAAACTGACCGTATAGCTGATAAAAAAGCTGATAACGGTGTTCACCATCATTGCAAACAGAGGCATAATGATCCTGATAAACACATTGCCGTAGAAAAACAGCACGGTATAGACTTCCATTATCAAAATGCCACAAAAGGTATCTCCGAAAAACAAATACTGCCCCAAAAAAGAAAAATACGTCAGAGCGGCAAAGAGCGCCGCAACAAATCCCGACACCTGAAGTGCCGCTGTTTTTTTGTATTTCACGCCGTCTTTAAAAAACAGACACAAAAAACCTATGATCATAAAAGACTGAAAAAAATTGACGGCGATTTCAATAACAGAATCAAGCATTATGTTTCACCATCCATTCAAAATATAAGTTCGGCACCGTTGACTTATATTTCCTCCCCAAGGGTATCACTTTACCGTTATCAAGAATCACTGTGTTTTTGGTAATTTCCGCTATATGTATCATATTGACGAGATACCCCAAATGTACTCTGATAAAATTTTTATCTCTAAGTTCCCCCTCTTTCACATCCATATTGGTGCGTTCTTTATAAACGTTTTCGTCCGTATAAAATTTCACATAGTTATTTTCCTTTTCCAGACATATAATATCGTTGGCATTCACCAGTACGGTATTTCGTCCCACTTTGATACTGTATTTATTGGTTTTTTCATATTTCAGCTTATGATAGATTTTGATGATACATTTCTCAAATTCCTCATCCATATGCGATTTCCTGATAAACGAATACGGAAACTGCTGCAATGCGTCAAACACCAGATGATCTTTACCAGTAATAAATACAATGATTGGAATTTCTTCTCTGCCTTTCAAAATATTCAATTTTTCTGCCAGCTCTATCCCGTTGATTTCGGGCATATCAATATCCAAAAATATTACCTGATAGCTGTTGTACAATTTTTTGACAATATTTTTACTTTCAAAAAACACATCCATATTTAACTGTATATTATTTTTAAAACAAATCTGCTGGATCAGTGTTTTGATTCTTTCCATAAAATCCTTGTCATCATCAACAACCGCGATCTCCATACACATCCCCTCACATTATAAGTGTCTTTATCCTTGGACTATTATAATGTAAGTTTTGCCAATAAACAAGCAAATTTGAGTTTTTTCTAATAAATATACAAAGTATTTTGAATATTTTTATGCAATATAGATATATTTTGTAATGATTTTCTTTTTTATCTCACTACAAAGCAGCATAACATCTGTGAAAATCATCGGGCTTTAATAACCATTTGTTTTTGTAGTAGGTCGCCCACTTCGAGATCCACTTCACTTCGGAATGACAGGCTTCGCAAATAAAATCATAGCCTTGTTCATCACCAATAAAAATCAATGCCTGAAAAGCCGACTGAAAAAATGCCTCTTTCCAACAGGGATTATTGTTTGATATTGCTTCACACAAGCCTGGAACGGCATATTTGCCGATTTCTTCGGGAATATATGTCAGCAGATCAAGAATGGTATAGTAAGGTATTTTATTGTTTTCAAGCTGTAACATTTTCGTAAGGTACGGAATGAACTTCCTGTTCGGAAACTGAAAAACGGCATTGACCCATAATTGCAATCGATGATCCCATTGTTGCTTTTGAACGGTTTCTTCAAAGTAAGCAAGTATCTGCCTTTCTGCCTCTTCAAAACCAATGTTTTTGACACACTTTCCAAAATCCCTTACATATTCGGAATGATGGTTCCAATACAAGTCCCTATCGATCTTTCCCTCTTTGAACAGATGAACGTTTTCGGTTAATTTTCGATCGTATCGGTCAACCAGTTCCGTCATATCATAGCTATCCATTTTTTAACAGTTCTCTCCCGTTTTGGCATTCAATTTCAACGTAGTTTATTATATTGACGGCGATCCGGTTTTTAATTCTTTTAAAGAAAGTGGTAAAATTGGTGCGTTTTCTGGTAAACTTTGACACTTTATTGGAAATCATTGGGTGTTCTTGCGTTCTTTGAGTGATTTTTTATTTCTTTACAGACAAATTTCCTTTTTTTGGTATTCTGTTATTTCGACAAATTACGAAAAGTATCTGTTTTAGAATCATAACAGTACCATTTTTAATGGCTTATTTTTGATATAAATTTCCTGTTTATCATCAAAATACGACATTTATCACTTAAAAACGGTTATTTTACAAAAAAAACTATTGAAATATTCAAAAAAATAATGGATAATAGTATAGTATAATATATGATAACGCACAAAACCATCATATATTCGGAAACTTAAATAAATGGAGGACTTAACAAAATGGCGACATACACAACAAACATCGTTACCACTGTTGCGTATATGATAGGTGTCAAAAAACATCTTATCGCAGAAATTCATCAAGGAGAAGAGGAGGAACTGACGGCTTTATACGAAAACCAAAATGCAACGGCAATACGATATTTATGTAAGCTTCGCACCAAGCTGATGCTGAATTTTAAAAATACCGACAAAGAGATGAAATACAATATCACCAATATCGACAAACTGAAATGGTTTGACCGTGAAAACATAATGCAGTTGGAAGAATGGGGCTATAAGATCATCAAAACCAACTTCACCTCGCAGAAATATATGGAATTGATCACAAAATTGATCAGTGAAAACATCGGAAAATGTCAGACACTGTTTCCCGAATGGGTCAACTGGCAATATATAAAAGATTTGTTTATCGTTCCGCATTTCACAAGACCCAACGTACTGAAATCGGAATTTATCAAATATATGAGCCATATCGAATACTACCCGTTCCAGTTATATATTCATTGGAATCCCCGCGACTGCGGAGGAATGCTTTATAATGACGGAAAATTCCTCAATATTATCTATGAACAACACGGAGATGTTTTTGTCGGAAAATCAAAGTATAAGGACGCGGATTTAGCAGTCAAAGAGCGTATTTATCAATTTATTCAGGATACGGATAATGTAGAGATTATAGTTGACTGCGAAAACTCCAACTGCTACAAGCTGTGCGGTGTGCTGACCAGTTTAGATGCCAATGAGCTTTCAAAAATACGCAAAATTCTTTTATTTGATGACGCCCATTCCGATCCGGGCTGGAATCTGGTGGAAAGATTTGTTAAAATTCCTGTTGAGCATATAATGGTTGACCGTGTAAAGGAACAAAAATCGTTAGTCGATATGAAAGTAACTGTCGGTGTTTGTAATGAGCATTACCGCAACAATGTTTCTTCCTTTATTCTTTTATCCAGTGACTCCGACTATTGGGCGCTGATCTCCTCCCTGCCGGACGCAAAATTTCTTGTGATGGTGGAATACTCGAAAGTCAGTGAAGCCATCAAAACTACTCTGTCGCAAAACAATATTTTCTATTGTGCCATAGACGACTTTTATACGGGCAGGATAGACGATTTTAAAAAATTCGTACTGTTTGACCTGCTTAAAAAATATTTGCCGAATATCTTGCAGTATAACGGAAAAGAGTTGGTCGCAAAACTTTACAGTGAGGCAAAAATCATTGCCGACCAAAACGAGCAAAATAATTTTTATAAAAAATATATTCAAACATTGAAGTTCGTTGCAGACGATAATGGCAATTTAAGTTTGGAAATACAAAGATAAAATTCTTTTTCAGACAATAGAAAATGCGCCGGAACTTTACGGATATTCCGAAAAGTTCCGGCACTTATTTTTTAGATCTCTGTATGCTCTTTTTTGTTTTTTGAAATACGGAAAATTTCGAATACTGAAATTGCCATCGCCGCCGCAAGCGCTATGATGGGGCTGCTGTCGCCCGTATCGGGAGCGGAGGAATCGGACAGGTTATTACTGTTGCTGTTCTCTGTCGTTGACGTTGAACTGCTGACCGTCTGAACGGATGACACAGTACTTACGGTTTTCGTTTCTATGGAAGATTCTGCTTTACTTTCCCCTGTCGGCTGACTTGAAGCGGAATTTGCGCTGCTTTCCGGAGAACTTTCCGTTTCACTGTTTTGTGAGGATTCCTTTGACTCCTCAGACAGACTGCTTTCGGAAGGCTCATCGGAAACCTTGGACGGTTCGTCAACTGTGCTGCTCTCGGTGACATTGACGATAATATCAAAAGTACCCTCTTCCAGAACCAGTGTCAACGGATTTTCACCGTTTTCAAGCAGCTCAAGCAATTCTGCATCCAGTGTCACAACACCATCTTTGACAGTAAAGCCGTTTTCGACCTCTGTTCCGAAATGCTTTCCATCCTTGCGAACCGTTACCCACGAAGATTCGGAATTGGTCGCAAAGGAAACGCCTTCGGAGGAACCTCTTTCCCAGTCGGCTCTGTTGCTGTCTGCTGTGATCTCAAACTTTGTTTCGGGTTCCTTGTCATTGGTCAGCAGATAGAGCTGTGTACCGTAAAAAGGATTTGCCGTTGTGATATACATTCCTTCCTCTGTCGGTAAAAATCGTAACGCACCATAGTTGTACTTATCACCGAAGCCGTCATTTGTAACAAGCTCCCAGTTTTCACCGTCGGCAGATTTGAAAATATCAAAGCCCTGAACGTCATTTTTGACATATTCGCTGATCTCCATATAAATGTCCAGCACATTGGCATAATTGCCTACCTTGTCAAGCAAACTCTGAATTTCTGCGATCTCCTCTGCAAAGTTTTCTTGGAAAGCGCTTTCCAATTTTGCGGACAAGCCGCCAAGCATTGCATTGAGTTTTGCGTTTTCTTCCTCGGTCAGAGCGAATTTTTCAGGATTTTCCTGAACCTCGGTTTGGAGCTTTGCAATAACAGCTTCTATTTTTGCCGGCAGGTCACTGTATTTTCCGATGAATGCAGCAAGTGCCTCATTATCCGTCAAATCAAGCTCCTTGGATTCGGCGTACATTGCCATCAATTCGGCTACTGCAGCGATCGTATTTTCATCGATCAGCCCTCTGGAATCCGCCCACGCTGCCGCAAATGTTGCAAGTGCTTTTAATTCTTCGGGATCGACCGATTCGCTGATGATTTTTTCGGCTTCGCCGCTAAAGGCATTCAGCTTTGCCAATTCCGCATTCAGTTTGCCTTCCAGTTCCTTGATCTTTTCTTCGGAGGGTTTGTAGGTTTCTGCGGACTCAATGACTTTTCCGATAATTTCCTTTATGTCCTTATCTCCGGTCGCTTCGCCTATCATACTCTCCACAAAGCTGCTGATATACGCGATCTGTCTGTTCCATTCTTCTTCCGACATTTCGGAAATGCTGCCGCCTGTCAGTCTTGTCAGGTAATTATAGATGACCTTGGAATCCATTGTACTGATATACAGTTCGCCGTTATAAACACCGTGCTTCCATATATACTCGTTGGATGTTCCCTTTGTCAGCTCCGTGAAGCCTGTCATTTCTTCAAATTTACCGGTTTCGTTGTCCATTCTCCACAAGGTCTGCGGATGATTGAGCGTTGTCTGGAGCGGTTTCAGATAGTTTGCCAGATCCGCTGTCTGAGGATCGGAAACCAATGTCAGCATACCTTGTATTCCCATCAGCTCGGCAGCGATCGTATGGTCAATATCGTATGTATAAAGATGACCGTCAAAAACACCCAGAGCGCCTACAACAGACTGATAACCCAAAGCGTAAGAGCTGCTGTCTGTATATCCGTTTTTGTTATCGGCAAGACCCTGATAATTCGGGCTGTTTTTATCGCGTCCGATCACCTCTGTCCATACCCATCCGTATTCATTGGCATCCTCGCCTTCCTCGGCAGGACGACCTTTGAATACCACATAGCCTGCCATATTGGGAATGGTGGCATAGATCTCATCCTCAAATACTGTCATATCCCAGAAAGGACTTCCGGCAGTGGCGGACACAAAAGAATCATATCCATAATTGCCAACGACCTCAACGGTGTTTCCGTCGCTATCGGTTTCATTGCTGACATAAGAAAAATCGCGGTAGTCCGCAACCATATCCCAACCGTCGTCTTCATCGTGCTTTCTGACCACAGCAAGCGCTGCTGGCTCTCCGTCTTTCTGCTTCTCGTCTGCATGTGTTCCCGCAAAATACAGATAATCCCTGTAAACACAGTTAGCTCTCATACTGGAGCCTTGTGCGGTAGAATATACCTCTGTCAGAACATCGTCCTCATCCAGTTTGTAGATTTTGGCATCATTGCTTGAAACACCAACATAAGTGGTAAAATACAGATCATTTTCATATTTTGCCACATTACGGAAAGGATCCTCCATCTCGGCAATCACTTCAAAATTGCTCGGATCGCTCTTTTTCATCTTGATAAGAACACCGCTGTTTTTGTTTTCGGGATAGGGAATTTCGCTGTTAGTGATAATATCGGTCAAAGCCCAAACAGTTTTGCTGTCCATTTTGCCGGACGCCACCAACGCAGATTCAAGATAATGCTGGACTACGGCACCTACTGTATTTCTCCAGCCGCCGATATAAATATATTCTCCGCGCTCCGCAAGGCTCCAGCCGTAACCGTTTTCACGGTCACCGATCAAACCGTCCGTTTCACCAGCTTTTCCGTCGGGATTGGAAATTCTCATTACGGTATCGCCCGACGGAAGTGTTTGCTCCGACACAGCAGATACACTGACTAACGAGCCTGTTAATATCGCCGCTGCCGCCGTAACGGAAGCTGTTTTCAGAAAAATTTCTTTTGCGGATCTTTTTTCTTTCATTGCCATACCTCCAAAAATTAATATGAATGTTATTATTATATCAAAAAATGATTCAGAAGTCCTTAAATCTCCCTTGTTAGAAATTTAGAATATTACGCTGTTTTTAATCTTTATTATTGTGCAAAATCACCAAAACTATATCAAAATTTGCCATTTCATTATAATAAAAGAAAAAGACCGCCCGAATCCAATCGTTAACGATGGTTCGGGCGGTCTTGACATATTTTTTACTTTCCGAATTCCGGATATTTTTCGAGAGTTTCTTTCATCGTACCGTCAAAAATCACTTTTCCCTTTTGTAAGTAGATACATCTGTCGCAGAAATCCTGAATATCACGGTTATGTGATACATAAAGAACCGTAATATCCTGTTGTATCATTTCGTGGATTTTATCCTTGCATTTCTTTTTGAAAGTCGCGTCGCCTACACTCAGCGCTTCATCGATCACCAGTATATCGGGATTGGTGTTGATATTGATGGCAAAGCCAAGCCGTACTTTCATACCGGAGGAATAAGTTCTGACCGGTTGGTCAATATAATCACCAAGGTCGGCAAATGCAATGACTTTTTCTTCGATCTCTTTGATCTCGGCGTCCTTCATACCGAGAACATATCCCTTAAAATAAATATTTTCCCGTCCCGTCATATCTCCCGAAAAACCTGCTGTAAGCTCAAGAAGCGCCGAAACTCTGCCATCTACGTGAACCTCTCCCTCGGTCGGATAGCATACGCCGGTGATCATTTTTAGAACAGTTGACTTTCCTGCGCCGTTTTTTCCGATAATGGCAACCGATTCTCCGCGCCGTATCTGAAACGAAACATCTTCCAGCGCCTTATGCCGTTTAAATCTTTTGGAATCGTGAAAAAGCGCATAAAACTGTTCCCGGCTGTTTTTATAGAGCGTATATACCTTTGTTACGCTGTCAAACGTTATGATAGGCTCGCCAAGCTTAACCTTTTTATCTTCACTCATAAAATCGGTTCCTTTCGGGTGATAGTGTAACGTCAAATCCGTACTTAACTTTTATTTTAATCTTTTGACAAATATTTGTCAATAAAATGAACGTCAAACAATATTCCATTAATGCCGATTTTTTTGAGTATTTTGGGGAAAATCAGATCTGATAGCCGTTTCCGCTCGGCTCGCCGCTCAAAAGGAGGACGGAGCAGGACGCAAGAAGCGGATAAACGGGGATCTCACGGCTCAGTCTGACAGTAAATTCGTGCGGCTCTATCGTTTCTCCGTCGATCGTCCGTACATTTCTTTGCAGGCTGATCAGTTTTGACGGAAAATCCTTGATACCCGACACACTGATGGTATCGTGTCCCGACATTGAGCAGCCGACCACACAGGCATTACTGCCCTTTAAAAGTGTTAATGCGTCAATGTTGGAGGTATCCACCACGGGGATCATCGTTCCGATTTTAATATCGGGACGAATCTGACACAATGCCTTACCGAAAACAATAATTCCGTCATTACAGCTTATATCCGTCAGCGTACACGCCGTTATGATCAGAAATTTCGGATCAGGACAGGTTTCGTATATTTTCGCGCCGTCACAGACAAAGGCTCCTCCGCTTTCGGAGCAGGCGCGTATTACCGCCCTTGTCACCGCTCTGGAACCGCAGTCGCCGCATATGATCACTTTTTTCATTCAATCACCCGATGATAGTATTTGAAAAATTTTTAAAATATATTCAAAAAAGGGATTGACAAAATTCATTTTTTGCGTTATGATTTCTTTAAATTTTTGAAAGGACGGTGAATTTTATGTTAAAACTTTTTAATAGCGATCATTTCCCAAAATACACAACATTTTTATCACAAAACAGAACGCATAAAATTTGCCGCCCCTATCAACGTTAATGCTCAGACTCCGTGTATTTCATTTTCTGCACGGAGCCGAAAAACACGTATAGATGGCTGCACGGTCACGCTTCTGTTTTCGGACAGAAGCGTTTTTTTATGACAGAAAGGAATCTTAATATGATTATTTTAAACGGAAAATATAACTCTGCCAAGGTATTCACCGACATTATCGAACAAAGTGCCGCTGCACAAATTACCGAGCTTCTCAACCAGCCGATGACCGAAAACGCTCAGATACGCATTATGCCCGATGTCCACGCAGGTTCGGGCTGTACCATAGGAACAACAATGAACATTACCGATAAAGTCGTACCCAATCTGGTCGGTGTGGACATCGGCTGCGGAATGGAAACTATCAAAATCAAAGAAAAGCATATTGAACTGCAAAAGCTTGATAAACTGATTTACGAAAAAATCCCGTCGGGCTTTTCCATCCGTTCCAAACCGCACCGATATTTGTCGCAAATTGAACTGCTTGACCTGTACTGTTTTGACCATATCAATCTTAACAGAGCTGAAAACAGTATCGGAACGCTCGGCGGCGGAAATCACTTTATAGAAGCCGACAAGGACAGTGACGGTTCCATTTATATCGTGGTTCATTCGGGTTCACGCCATCTCGGTGTGGAAGCTGCTTCCTACTATCAGAATGAAGCCTACAGGCGTTTAAACAAATGCTCCGACAAAGAGGTACAGGAGCTGATTGCAAAACTGAAAGCCGAAGGAAAGCAAAAAAACATTCAATCTGAAATCAAAAAGCTAACAAACACCAAGCATACCAATATCCCGAAAGCGCTTGCCTATGCCGAAGGGGAATTATTCGACCAATATATACACGATATGAAGATTATACAAAAATTCGCCCTTCTGAACCGTCAGGCAATGATGGACGAGATCATTAAGGGTATGAAACTTCACGTAACAGAGCGCTTCAGCACGATACACAACTATATCGATACCGAAAATATGATTCTGCGTAAGGGCGCTGTATCGGCACAGAAAGGCGAAAAACTGCTGATCCCAATGAATATGAAAGACGGCAGTTTCATTTGTATCGGAAAAGGCAATCCCGACTGGAACTTTTCCGCGCCGCACGGAGCAGGACGTCTGATGTCCAGAGCCGAAGCAAAGGAAACTTTCACCGTATCCGAATTCAAAAAGAAAATGTCAGGTGTCTATACCACATCGGTGAATCAAAGCACACTTGACGAATGCCCGATGGCTTACAAACCCATTGACGAAATTGTTGATCATATTTCTGACACGGTTGAGATCGTATCGCAAATCAAACCGATTTATAATTTCAAGGCAGGCACTATGTAACAGTAATGGTATTGAAAACAAGATACCCAAAAACTGCTGAAAAATTCGAAAACCGATTCCTTTTTCACGTAAGAATCAGGAATCGGTTTTTTATTTATGATTGAATTGATAGGAAGAAAATTTTTTCTGCGCTAATCAGAAATCAACTTCTGTATCATAGTAGCAGCATTTCAGCAGCTTTTCCATTTCCTCAACACTTGGCTGACGGGGGTTAGAACCCGTACAAGCATCTGCGATCGCATTTACAGCAATATTGTGTAATCTGTCAAGGAATACATCTTCGGGAACAAATCCGTTTTCTGTGGGATAGCTGTCGGCACCGTAGTTCTTGATACAATGAGGAATATTAAGGTCGTCATTCATCTTGCGGAGGTAAGCGATAAGAGCAGCAACCTTTTCATCATCGGAAGCGGATTGATCTGTAATACCCATATAATCAACAATGACACCATAACGTTTTTTGGCTGTTTCGTCTTTTGCGTTAAAAGCAACCACTTTCGGCAGATACATTGCATTGGCAGCACCGTGGATAATATGTGCGCCGTAATCCGCAAAAGCAGCACCGGTCTTGTGTGCCATCGAGTGAACGATACCGAGAAGGGCATTGGAAAATGCCATACCTGCCAGACATTGTGCATTATGCATTCTGTTGCGGGCTTCCGTATCTCCGTTATAGGAAGGAACAAGATCATTGATGATCATTTCTATCGCGTGAATAGCAAGCGGATCGGTATAGTCGCAGTGAGCGGTAGATACATACGCTTCAACCGCGTGTGTGATGGCATCCATACCCGTATGGGCAACCAGTTTTTTGGGCATTGTCTGCGCAAGAGCAGGATCCACGATCGCTACATCCGGTGTTATTTCAAAATCAGCGATCGGATATTTGATACCCTTGCTGTAATCGGTAATAATAGAGAACGCCGTTACCTCTGTTGCCGTACCCGAAGTGGAAGAAACCGCACAAAACTTTGCTTTTTTACGCAGCTCCGGAATACCGAAAACTTTACACATATCTTCAAAGGTACAATCGGGATATTCATATTTGATCCACATTGCCTTTGCAGCGTCGATCGGAGAACCTCCGCCGATCGCAACGATCCAGTCGGGTTGGAATTCCAGCATTGCTTCTGCTCCGCGCATTACGGTTTCCACAGACGGATCGGGTTCGATACCGTCGAAGATCTTAACCTCCATCCCTGCTTCTTTCAGGTAGCTTTCAGCCTTATCAAGAAAACCAAAACGCTTCATAGAGCCGCCGCCGACGCAAATAATTGCTTTTTTGCCTTTAAAAGATTTCAGTGCTTCCAAAGCATTCTCTCCGTGGTACACATCACGGGGTAAAGTAAAACGAGCCATCAAAATTACCTCCTTGTTAAATTTGTTATAATGTTCATTTTGATGTTAATAACATTTTAACACTTTTGCACGAATATGTCAATCATAAAAAAATATATTTGGGAAATTTTGATAAACGGCAATCAAAAAAAGATTCATCATAAGATATATATGGATTTTTCGGAATTGCTGTGATATAATGAAACCGTTCAATCAAAGATACCGTTCGGTCAAGTTGATATAAAAACTTAGGTGCCGACCAAGAAGGAGGACAACAAAATGGCAAGAAAAAGAAAAACACTGCCGGATAACTTTTACTCGGAAGCAAGAGCAGGTAACATTGAGGAAGTTAAGAAAATACTCAGTCAATGTGATAAATCCGCTCACTATAGGGCAATCCAAAATTCGAATACACCGCCGGAAGTGATCGAGTGGCTGGTAAAAGAATGTGGTATTGATATTAACGACACTATGGCATTTGAGGAAGCCGCACAAGACAGACCGGAAATTTTAGGACTGCTTCTGTCACTCGGAGCAGATATGAAGCAAAAACAAGATATTACACTGCGTTATATTGCACGGTATCATCGTCCAAAGGGACTGCGGGAAATGATAAAATACGGTGCGGATGTACATACGTATGTTGCCGTTATCCATTCACAGGAAGTCGATACACTGACGTGGGCACTTGCGATGTGCAGTACACACTATATTATCGATACAGCAGAAATGGCGGAAATTTTATTGAACGAAAGCGTGGAAGTCACTCCCCTAATGAAAGAATATGTTACGAAAATCGGTACGGATTATGAATTCAGACGTAACAGCCTTGACCCTCAATATTATAACATTGATGCTATGGACGCAGCATTAGAAAAAATGTATCAGTTGTTTGATGTACCGCCCGTACCTCATCGAAAATTATATGACGGAAGTGAGCCGATCACGGTACAAAGCAAAACGTGGCAGAAACGATACAAAGAACTTTTGGATATGCTGGTTCCCGGCAACGGCAGTTCGGCATTTGTACAGGGAGAGGTCATCCGCATAACGGGAAAACTGAGATATGAAGTGCTTCACGAGGGCTGTGCGCATTGGGACAGTGAATTCAGAAAAATGAGGGATGCACTGGCAGAATATCTCAGCAGCGGAAAACCTGCCAAAGAGGAGATCATCACCAAAGTAAAGCAAGTTGCACGCAGTACACAGCCGGAAGTCTTTGATGACATCATCAAAGCATCTGTCAGATGGGTCCTGCAAAATCCCGACCCCATACCATTGGGCAAGGTTGATTATGAAAGATAAAAATATTGACAATGCAAAAAATAGCTGTCGCAAAATTTCTCCTTTTGCGACAGCTATTTTCGTTATTCGGAAACACTGTTTATGATGATACTGGCTAAATAGGAACTTTATCACAAATAATGGTGTTTTCGTTTTGCAAAAATCCTCAAAGCAATCAATTTTTGTTAACACTTAATTATTTAGGGGATACGTTGGCAGTATGGGGAAAAGTTATCAAAAGGCTGATATTCTTATAGGCATACTTCACCTATTTGTTTATATTTTACAGGGAATTTATGAACCACAACCCCAAACATATCACGAATGTTGCGATAAGCATAATCATAAAGGAAATAACTCCTTTATTAGTACCCTTGGAAAGAAAATGATACCAGTCATATTCCGTTGAAACTTGACCATTTTCAGAATGCGAAAGTGAATTTACGGAATAAAACGCAGCATATACACCAAACGGTATCAATCCCAGAAATATCTGCCAAAAACTGATTACAGCACCTTTTTCAAAAAAGCAGAACGATATTGCTCCAAGTAACGGTACTAACAGGTGAAAATACAAATTAGCACCCTTGAAAAGCGGAGGATAGGATTTCTTAACTACAGGAGCAAGATAAAACAGCACAGTAAGCATAGTGAGCGTTACTCCCACCGTCAGAACATATTTAATGATGTACAGAATCGCAGGCATTGTGTCTGCCGACCCGTATATCAATTCAAAAACCGCAAATACACCTGCATATGTACCATACAAGAGGTTTGACTGTACTGTAAAATATTTTAAAGCACTCAGTCCTTTTCCTCCAAGATACTCATCAGCATCTATGCCTTTGAGCATAACAATAGTACCAACAACTGTCAAAACAAATCCTAGTATATTCAGTACAACTGATATAATAAATCCAACTTGCATATTCGTTATTCGTTTATCCTGGCACGAATGATCTTTTTAGAAGCGGTCTTGACAAATTCCTTATCACGGAAGATAATATTCACGATTCGTTTGGCAGGCGGGAAGGTGTCATTGATCTCATCTACTTTTCTGCGTATCTCCTCCTGAATATCCTCCGACTTGTAATCAGGATCGGGATATATCTGTGCTGTGATAAGCTGACCGTCCTCATAAACTATAATCTCTTTTATAGGGCGGAAGGTAACGAACTTATTCTCTATCTCCTCCGGAGAAACATTTTCGCCATTAGAGAGTATGATAAGATTTTTCTTTCTTCCGGTAATATAAAGATAACCATCGTCGTCTTTATGACCCAGATCTCCGGTTTTTAGCCAGCCGTCCGGAGTCAGTGTATTGGCAGTTTCCTCCAGATTTTTGTAATACCCTTTCATAACTGACTTGCTCTTTACCCATATCTCGCCGTCAACTATTTTTACCTCACAGCCGTTTACTATCTTACCCACTGAATCCGGTTTCGGGCAATTAACAATACCGGTGCATATTCTGGGAGAACATTCCGTCATTCCATAACCTTGTGCTATATCTATGCCAAATTCCTTGTAACCGTTAATAATCTCAGGGCTCAAATAGGCACCGCCGGAGAATATCGCAATGAGCTGCTCGCCGAACGTCTCATTTGCGATCATCTCTTTAGATGGTATCTTTTTTGCAGCCATCTGCATTTTTCCTAGTATCGTCGCTGCAATCATCGGTACGAATGTACAGTATTCCGGTTTAAAAAGCTTGAGATTCTTGGAAATATGGAACAGTGAATCATTCACACACACGGTCACACCGTTCCACAGACTGTGAAGAATATCAATTGTAAAGCAGAAAACGTGATGTATCGGAAGAACTGTAAGCAGTTTCATTCCATGATAATCGTCATCGGGGCAGCAGGTAGTGTTATCAATAAAATTACCGTGGGTCAGCATTACTCCTTTACTGACACCGGTTGTTCCTGATGTAAACAGTATCGCTGCAAGATCGTCCTCGGAAACATCTCCTACAGGAGTCTGTCCTTCATACTCGGCTGCGATATCGCCCAGATAAAGCATTCCTTTCTCGGGCTTGTTGATGTGGACATAATATTCAATCTGAGGGCAACGCTCCTTGAACAATGGTATATCCTTAACGTGTTTATCATCGAGGAATACCATTTTACTGTCGGAACGGGCAAGCTCATCTGCAATATTTTCGGGATTGTTGTTTGTATCAAGCGGAACGGACACATTGCAACTGCACTGTACACCAAACCAAGCACTCAGATACTCAAAAGAGGTCGTTCCCATAAGAGCGATATGTGTTTTTCCGGCAAAGTGTTTCTGAATCCATACGGCAATATTGTCGCAGGTTTTACGGAATTCACGAAAGCTTGTATCACGAAAATCTTTGTCAAGATATTCACGGATAAATATTTCATCACCGTATTGTTGGTCAGCATCATAAACAAGTTGTTTCAGTGTTTTTAACTCAGCCATTCTCCTGACCTCCAAAATAATCCAGCAAATCACCCACTGTTTTGCACTTCATAATTTCTTCTTCCTCTATTGTTATGTCAAATTCGCTCTCTGCGTCTCCGAGCATACACATAATATCATAGGAATTGAATCCGAGGTCTTCAATAAAACGTGAGTCTTTTGTTATTGTGTCGGGGTCAACCTCAACATACTGGCAAATCAGTTCTTTCAGCTTATCAAACATAGTATAAATACTCCTTTCCGTGTCAGGTCATATCAATGATCTCTTTGAGTGTCTTCTGGGGATTTTCAATGCTGCGGAACAAAATTCTTCCGGTGAAGTAATACAGGAACTCTATTTCCTCCGGAGTAGCACACGCGGTCTGATATCCGAAGTAGAAGTTCAGACCCCCGTCATTTGGTCTGTGCATTGCAGTGATATACATAGGCTGTGGCTGTTTTCCGTTGCTGTACCACCAACTCTTGAAAGGGATACCTTTTAGTGCCTCGCCTATCGTGGCAAGTGTACCCGGCTGGTAAGTAAAATCTACACTGGTATATGTTGAACCAGGAGGCGCACCGTACGTTTCACAAAGTTCGCCCAGACATTTAAGAGGCGGATATTCAGCGTGAATAAACAGTTCATCCTGTACTTTCTTGATGAGACGCATAGAATCAAGAACAGTAGTGTCGAGCGGCATAATGGTTCTGAGTGGGAAACAGTGCATTCTTACACCGCCGCATTTTTTGTTGTTAAGAGTAGAACGTCTGCTTACCAGATCTCTGATGATAATATCAGTTTCGTTGTTATTGAATTTAGAAAGCACGGTTCTTATCGCGTGAAGAATGATTACACTGACAGGCAGAGCATACTCTTGTGCAAAATTCATTATTTTTTCTGTAGATGCAACACTCAGCTCGTAAGTAATGGTATTTCCCTTGCCGTCGGAGCTTTCAAGAAGTCCCCATCTTTGTTCTGGATCATTATTCTTCTGGCGGAGCCACATCAGCCTGCCAATACCGGTGTAGTCCGTATACATAGGTTCCGGAAGTTCAAACTGCTTGTGCCAGTATTCCTCGTCTTTCTTCTGCTTTTTGCTGCCTTCGTATGTAAGGTCTTTCTTTACTGACTCAATGTAGGAAGACATAGGCTTTGGATAAGGCATATCGTACAGCAGAGAACAGTATATCTCAATAACATCTCTGGTAAACGCTATGACAGAGCTCGAATCCATACAGGCATGATGCACATTGTAATAGAATCCGTTAAAACCATCCGGGAGAGTTACTATGACTATTCTCGAAAGTTTTCCGCCGAAGGTATCGAATGGCTGTGATGTCCATTTATTAAGTACCTCAGTAACTTTTTCCTCTTTCCAATGAGAGAAGTCATAATACTCAAAATACTCGTTCTGGTATGGCACCACATACTGCCAGAGCTCGCCCGTTTCAGGGTCTTTCCACAGTCTGAGTCTCATAGACTCGCATCTTTCCACTGCACGGTTCAAAGCCTCACGCAGAGCTGCTATATTCAGATCCATCTGAAGATATTGTCCGGCTCCGATATTTTCTACCTCATGAGTAGAACCACTTTTGATCAGAGCGAGGTTCAGAAGCTGTGCTGGTGTAAGGGGATAACAGTCGTAATTGATTCCGCCAATATTTTTAAGCATTTTCTCACCGTCCTCATAAATTTAATTCGCAAAGCGAATATTTCTTATTCTATTGTATATGATGGTTCTATGAAAAACAATTGACAAAAATACCAAATATATACATATGATTCAGGGTATCTTTACTATAAAATTATATATCAATTTACGAAATATATCGAAAATATACAATGATTGTTATTCTGATGAACATTCTGATCTCATTTTTACCGAGTGCCACTTACAGACGAAGCATATAAGATCGACAAAGAAATTGTCAACGGAACGGTGTCTTGAATGTTCGATCCGGCAGATGTTTTTGAGAAAATCATTAACTAATTCGATAACAGTTCCCCTATTACCCTATCTTCCAGCCAATCGCCTGTTTTCTGGAATCAACAAATCGGCGATAAATGCCCTCCTGTTTCATCAACTCATCGTGTGTTCCACACTGTGCTATACGACCTTTTTCGACAACAAATATCTGATCGGCATTTCTTACCGTTTTTAACCGATGTGCGATCATCAGAATTGTTTTTTCCTTTGTCAGTGCATGAACAGCTTCCATCAGTTCCTTCTCATTCTCAGGATCAACATTTGCAGTAGCTTCATCAAG
>CADCRH010000026.1 GCA_902803805.1 uncultured Ruminococcus sp. | reverse complement strand
TGAGTATGATTCATTATTCTTTGTTTTCTGTTGTTTGACAAAAAAAGATTTTTTTGATAAAATAAAAAGGTTAGTATTTTACACTTCAAATTAAAAAAGAGAAAACAGAAAGAGGTATTTAATGGAAAAAAAGATTGTTCCGACAACATTTGACGCACTGGAGCTTGACCCCAGGATCCAACGCGCCATAGACGATATGGGTTTTGAAAAACCGACGGAAATTCAGGCTCAGGCAATTCCTCTCGTTCGCACGGGAAAGGATATTATAGGACGCTCACAGACAGGCACGGGAAAAACGATGGCATTCGCGATCCCTGCGGCGGAAACAATTGATACAAACGAGGAAAAACCGACCGTTCAGGTTTTGATTATGCTTCCCACCCGTGAGCTTGCATTGCAATGCAGCGATGAGATCAAACGTCTGACAAAGTTTATGAACGGTATCCGTCCCGTTGAGGTTTACGGCGGCGCGCCGATGGACAGACAGATCACACGATTAAAACGCGCCAATATCGTAATCGGTACACCCGGACGTATTATGGATCATCTGCGCAGAAAAACGCTGAAACTTAATAATGTAAAATTGGTCGTTCTGGATGAAGCCGATGAAATGCTCAGTATGGGCTTTAAAGAGGATATGGAAACGATACTGCGCGAAACACCCGAAAGCCGTCAAACGGTTCTTTTCTCGGCAACAATGCCGCCCTCGATAATGGCGATAACAGACGAATTCCAAAAAAATCCTCACGTTGTCAGAGTCAGCAGAAAAGAAGTGACACTCGACAATATTGTACAAAATTATGTGGATGTTCCTATGGGAAGAAAACTGGACGCACTAAAGCTGCTTCTTTACTATTATCATCCGTCACTTTCAATGGTTTTCTGCAATACCAAAAAAATGGTTGACGATGTTACGGAAGCTTTGAATAAAAGCGGCTTTAATGCCGACAGTCTGCACGGCGACCTGAAACAATCACAGCGCACCACGGTAATGGACAGATTCCGCAACGGTGCCACTTCCATTCTTGTCGCAACAGACGTTGCCGCAAGAGGCATTGATGTCAATGATGTTGAATTTGTATTTAACTACGATATTCCGCAGAACAATGAATATTATGTTCACCGTATCGGCAGAACCGGACGTATCGGTAAAGCCGGCAATACCGTTACGATTTGCAGCGGCAGACGGCAGGTTCTTTCCCTGATGGATATTGCTCACGCGGTAAAATCAAAAATCACCGAAATCCCCGTTCCCACTTCCAACGATATTCACGAAAGAATGAATGAAAAAAATGCTGAAAGAGTGGAAGCGGCGCTTTCCGGCAATATCGGTCAGCACTATGTCAATATGGTCAATCTTCTTTTGGAAAAGGGCTATTCTTTGTTTGATATTGCGGCAGCGGCTTTGCAGATGAATTTCAACGAAAAGGAAATCAAAATTGCCGACATCAAAAAAGAACGCAAACAATACAGCAAAGGAAAAAACAATCCTATCGATTTTACCAAAATCGTTCTCGATATAGGACGTTCCAGCCACGCCGCACCGAACCATATTGTAGCGTCAATTACGGAAAGAAGCCTTCTTCACGGCTCGGACATCGGAAAAATCGAAATCTATGATGACAGCACCGTTGTTGCTGTTCCGTCATCAAGCGTCAACGAGGTCATCGACCAGATGTACGGTGCCAAAGTATGCGGAAAACCCGTTAAAACACGTTTATTTGAAGAAAACCGCCAACAAAAACGTTTTGACGGCAAAAAACAAAATCGGCGCAGTGATAAATTCCCGTCCAAAAAATCCTACAGCAGCCGTTCTCCGAAAAAATCCCACACCGCCAAATCCAGACGCAAAGGGTGATTCAATTCATAATTCATAATTGCCCTGCGGGGATGCATAAGAAATTCCGCAGCCGTAAGCAGTATAAAGATGATTCATTATTCTTTATTCATTATTCATTATTTTGGGTTCCGGGGGTGTTGGTTTGAAAAAGTTTTTTTGTGCAGTTGTGATCGGTATGGTGATTTTGTCGGTGTCGGGCTGTCGGTCGGGCACTTCGGAAAATTCCTTAGTTACCTCTGAAAATACTGTCGGTTCGTCTGTGATCTCATCAAGCAGAACAAGAAGTGAACCGGAAGAATCCGAGGAAAGCGAAGAAGGCCTTCCAAATGGTATTTTGCGAAAGGACAAGGATACCTTATCGGTCACACTGAAAAGTGTATCGGTATATGATGTCGCTTTTCCGTCCGAATTTTCGATACAGGACGAGGATCTGATTCCCGAAAGAGGTATTTATCTTCAAAATGATGAGGGTACAGCTACACTTCTGATCGAGCTGGTCGATGACAATTCTTTAGAAAATCATGATTTGGAAGATTATATCAAAGCGAAATATCCCGATGCGGAGGTTTCGGCAACAGAAGAAGATGTGATATGCATTTATGAAAAAACGGACGAAAACGAAAATGATTGTTCCGTTTTTCAGATGACACGAACCACTGACAACGGTTATATTACTGCGCTGCTTTGCTGTAGGGATGAAGACCGTGAAACATATCGAGGCGTATTTGAAAAAATTTCAATCACGGAAATTTCCGATAATGATTGACTTTGTAAAAATAGGAACGGCAGATACAAAAAATCTGCCGTTTTTTCTTCGTATATGCCAATGGATTTTTTCGGTTTCACTCTTGATTATTTTGTGTGAAATGACTATAATATGATAGGTAATGATCTTTTAATCAGAGGTGGTAATACTATGAGTCCTGACCCTTATGCCAAACACGGCTTCTATCATTTTAATAAAGGACGCATAGTATTATTTTTGCGTCCTGAATACAGAAAGGGCGTATCAAATGCTGAACTACTACAAAACTGTCAACAACAGAATAGAAGAAATCAAAGAATATGAGGAAGGCTGTTGGGTCAACTGCATATCTCCCGACGATGACGAAGTGCAGTTTTTGCTTGACTTTTTCAACATTCCTCCCGAACTTCTCCGCTCGGCGCTTGACGAAGAAGAATCGGCTCATATCGACAGCGAGGACGGTACAACGCTGATCATTATTGATGTTCCTGTTGTTGAAAAGGTATCGAAAAATATCACCTATTCCACAATGCCGATCGGTATTATTTTTACCGACAAAAACGTGATCACCGTTTCTCTGCGTGAAAACACGATTTTAAGCGAGTTTTCGGAGGGTGTTGTCAGAAATGTTATGACAAATTACAAAACGCATTTTGTCCTTCATATTATGCTGAGAATGGCAACAAAATATCTTCAATATCTGAAGCAGATCGACAAAATCAGCAACCGTATTGAACGTGAACTTCGTCAGTCGGCAAAAAACAAAGAACTGAATCAATTACTTGATATAGAAAAATCGCTGGTCTATTTTTCGTCATCTCTCAAGTCGGACGAGATCACACTGGAAAAAATAATGCGCGGCAGATACATAAAGCTTTATGATGAAGATCAGGATTTGTTGGAGGACGTTTTGATCGAGATAAAGCAGGCGGTGGATATGTCTGCCACTCATCTGAATATTCTGACAAGCACAATGGACGTTTTTGCTTCCATCATCTCCAACAACCTCAATACGATAATGAAAATTCAGGCTTCCCTGACATTGTTGGTTTCCATTCCTACGGTCATTTCGGGTATTTACGGAATGAACATCATCGGAGGACTTCCGTTTGACGGCGTATGGTGGTTCCCTGTGGTTCTCTCGGTCGTAACAATGGTGATACTGTACTTTATCCTCAAACGAAAAGATATGTTCTGATGGAAACGGAGATTTTTTATGAATGAGAAAACACTTTTTCATATTCACATCACACCCGAACAGGGTGCGAAATACGCTATACTGCCGGGGGACCCCGGACGGGTGGAAAAAATCGCGGCTTTTATTGATGAGCCTCGACCGCTGGCGCAGAACCGTGAATTCACCTCTTACTGCGGAACGCTCTGCGGCGAGCGTGTTATCATTCTGTCAACGGGTATCGGAGGTCCTTCAGCGGCAATCGCACTGGAGGAACTTTCCCGTGCAGGATTAACGACAGCCATTCGTATCGGCACCTGCGGCGGAATCAGCTATGATGTTGCAACAGGCGACCTTGTGATTCCTACCGCCGCTGTGCGTATGGAGGGCACCTCAAAAGAATATGCCCCAATCGAATATCCTGCGGCAGCGGATTTTGAGATCGTATCCGCACTGGTATCGGCGGCAAAGAAAAATCAATACCGTTATCATACGGGCATTATCCAGAGCAAGGATTCGTTTTACGGTCAGCACGCTCCTCATACTATGCCTGTTGATTATGAGCTTAAAAACAAATGGAATGCGTGGAAAAAACTCGGTGTTCTTGCGTCGGAAATGGAAACGGCGGCACTGTTTACAGTCGGGGCGGTTCGTCATATCAAAGTTGGTTGTATTCTTCACGCTTTATGGAATCAGGAGCGGAAAAATCTCGGTATCAACGACAGTGACGATTTTGATATGGACGCAGCGATCAAAACCGCTGTCACTGCACTGAAACACATCATCAACACAAACAAGGAACAACAAATATGAATCATAATAAACAAAGGTTGATCGCAGTAGTCGGTCCTACTGCTTCCGGCAAAACGGCTCTTGCCGTCAAGCTGGCACAAAGATTCAATGGTGAAGTAGTATCTGCCGACTCAATGCAGATCTACAAAGGTATGACAATTGCGACTGCCAAACCTACAGAAGAAGAAATGTGCGGCATTCCGCATCATCTGATTGATTTTCTGCCGCCCGAAGAACCGTTTTCCGTATCGCAGTATGTGACACTTGCGAAAAAAGCCATTAACGATATTGCGGAACGCGGTAAACTGCCTGTACTATGCGGAGGAACAGGCTTATATGTCCGTTCGCTTGTCGAAAATATTCAATTTTCTCCGAACGAAGCCGATGAAACGATTCGTGCGGCACTCCGCAGAAGATACGAAACCGAAGGCGGAGAAATACTGATCAAAGAACTTTCAGAATTCGACCCCGAAACGGCTGTCAAGCTGCACCCAAGCAACGGAAAACGAATCATCCGCGCCATTGAGATTTACCGCACTACGGGAAAAACAATGTCGGAGCATATTAAGGAATCGAAACGAATTCCCTCGCCCTATGACCTTACAGCAATCGGAATCACTTATGCTGACAGACAAAAACTGTATAACAGAATTAACCAACGTGTGGATATAATGATGAAGCAGGGACTTCTTGAAGAAGCGCGTGAATTTTACAGACGCAAAAATAGCCAAACTGCCGCCGCCGCTATCGGCTATAAAGAACTGCTTCCCTATCTGAATGGTGAAACAGACTTGACCGCCGCACTGGAAAAACTAAAACTTGAAACTCGTCACTATGCCAAACGTCAGCTTACTTGGTTCAAGCGTGACGAATATATTCACTGGATAGAAGCCGACCTCTGTAATAACATCTTTGAAGAAGCAACCCAAATCATTTTAAATCATCAAATGCAAGAATCATAAAATTAAACTCCCAAAATTCTCACGTCTGCAAACTTCTTACGGTTCCCCGCAGGGTAATTATGCATTATGAATTGTTTAAGATTTGTGTTTTGATGTAGTGGAGGGCTGCTTCTTCGCCGCTGTCTTTGAGGACGGTCAAAAGCTGTTCGAGCAGTGCGGCTGTTTCGGGATGGATAATATAGTGACTTTTTGATTCCATATAATAGTTGTATGCGTCGGCGTCCGTATAATCCTTGCCGCGGTAGTTTTTACTTGCCGCTACACGGTCGCAGAACATTTCTACAACATATTTTGTTGGCATTTTCATTCCAACCATTTTATGTTCGCCTTCTAATCCGTAGTCTATCCAATATTCAAGGTGATGTTTGTTTCTGCCTTTATGATGAAGCCAAGCGGAACTGTAGCCCTTTTCTTCCCGTTCGGCATCGTTCGGACTTCTTGTTCCCTGAAAATACTTTGCACCCACCAGAAATTCCGTTGGAGAATATTTCGATAGGTCGTGCAAAAGCCCCTGTTTATATAAGCCAAGCTTAAAGCATAGCTGCATTACCAGTCTTTTATGGTGATTGATGGTTTGAAGGTGTTTTAGCCATTTCAATGTTCTCTCCCCTTTTTCGTTTTTTTATTTATTATAACATATTATGCAAAAGAAAAGTACGATGATTTTGTTATAGTGACAGAATCAATCAAAAATAACAATTCGGTGATCGTATGAAGATAGAACGACTGATAGGCATTTTGTCATTGCTTCTGCAAAAGGACAGTGTGACGGCAACGGAAATTTCGGAAAAATTTGAGGTATCCAGACGGACTGTATATCGCGACATTGATGATCTATGCCGTGCCGGGATCCCTGTCTGCACTGTACAGGGCAAGGGCGGCGGAATCTCTGTGATGAACGGCTATAAAATAGACAAAACACTTTTGACAGAAAACGATATGACGGAGATCATTGCCGCGTTGAATGCTCTTGACAGTATCAGTAATGGCAAAAAATACCGCCGTCTGATGGACAAGCTTTCGGTCAGCAAAGCTGAAATGGTCAATACCGACAATTGCATTATGATAGACCTTTCCTCGTGGGATAAATGTCTTTTTGCTGATAAGATCGATTTGATCAGGTGTGCGGTATCGGAAAAACGAAAAATTTCATTTCACTACTTTTCTCCGAGCGGTGAAAGCAACAGAGTGATTGAACCATATCATATTATTTTTCAGTGGTCGAGCTGGTATGTATGGGGTTGGTGTACCAACCGAAATGATTACCGTATGTTTAAGCTGACAAGAATAGTTGATTTAACGCTGACAGACGAATTTTACGAAAAACGTGACATACCCAAATACATTCCTGACAAATTACAGCACACCAAAGGAGGAATCACGGCAACTATCAAATTTGATAATACTTTGAAATGGAGGATCATTGACGATTTCGGGGCAGATCAACTGAAATTTGACAAAGATGGCAATATCATATTGCATTTCACGTGGAGTGATACACAATCATTTTACCAATATATTATGACATTCGGTGATAAGGCGGAAATCATTGAGCCAGAGGAATTTCGTGATGAGTTCTCTCGGATATTAAAAAGAATCTATTCAAAATATATTGAAATAAGATAAAAGGCACTCTGTATTTTGTCAACAGGGTGCCTTTCTTTTGGTTTTCAGGTATAAAAGGTGACAGCGTTATAAATATCCGAAATTGCATACCACGTCGGGAAGTTAACTGTTCCTGTTACGGGTAAATCAAAGATTTCCTGAAATTTCCGTACAGATTCGGCTGTTTTTTCACCGTATATCCCATCGGCTACCAGTTTCGGTATCAGCGGATAATTATTGGAGATTCTGTTGAGCTGATTTTGAATCGTTCGCACCGGCTCACCTCTTGACCCGATACTGAGTGTTCCCGTAAACGACAGCGGTACACCTTCCACTTTTTTTGCTTCTTTTAAAAGAATATCGTAACCGTAATACTGCCTTAATATCTGAATTGCCGAATAACCTCTTTCCCCCAGTTCCTTCGAGCCCCATTGACTTAACCAACCGTCGCGCCGCACTCTGATACCGTCGCTGTACTGAGTGAAAAGAGGCTGGTTAATATCCGAACGGGTGATATACATTGTGAAAACTTCGTCAACAATATCCGAAATTTCCTGAAAAACATTTCTTCCGTAGGTAAATGCCTGATCATATGCCGTGGAATTGGTAATGGTGAAGTCATACCCTTTGCTTCTGTACCATTCGGTATAAACACGGCTCAACGTAAAAGAAATGATTGCAAGAATATTCGCCTTGAGTGTTTCTTTCGGCCAGCTTGCATATATTTCGGAGCTTGCGACATTTTTGATATAGTCCTTGAAGGAAACTGTATAGTTTGCTGCGGTATTATCTGTCGGTACGCCTGCGTGTACGACAATGACACTGGGAACGACAGGTTCGGGCAGTACCACCAGATTGCTCGGAAACGGCAGTTTTTTAATTTCCGATTCGGGAATTTTATCGGGAAAATCGCCCCATAAAACAGGATATGGAATCACAATATCCTGTGTTTTTGGCGTGAGAGATACATTCTGGATGGCTGTTGTATTGGGATAGATCTGAACATTGTCAATCGCGGCATCATTGAAATCCGAAAGCCGCACACGCATATTATATTGATTGAACGGGCGTTCCCCATTGTAATCCTGTGAATTTTCTATCGGCGGTGAGGTAAGACGAACAGGGGGAAGCTGTCCCTCGGAATCGGTTTTCGCCTGCTCAATCACCCTGCCGCTGTCCGGGTCAAGAATACTGACCTCGGCATTTTGCGCAGGTTGTGCAACATTTTCCCGGAAGACGTTGATCTTAAGAAGTCCGTAGCCGCCCGTCGTGTTCTGCACGGGTGCGGTATTGCTGTCGGGCATAATGATCCTCCTTATATTGTGCTTATGTTGTACTTAAATGATAGTTAATGGCAGTTTCTCTGATTGAAACAAAGGTATTATAAAGATTCAGTTTTCCGTAACCCCATTTGACATTGGGATAGGTCATATTTTCATCACGTATGCAGCCGCTGATGAAAAGGCTTTTAATAATATCTCCGTTAATGGTCGGCATATTGCCGTTGACGATACCCCACTCCATCAGCAGCGCGGCAGCTCCCGAAGTAACGGCGGCAGACGCACTTGTGCCTGTCATCGTGCCGTAACCCGTGGGATAAATTCCTTTGATCTGAACGCCCGGCGCGACAAAATCGGGTGCCATTCGCGGAAGTCTTGTCGGACCCCAGGATGAGGAAACAGACAGGCTGTTATCCTTCGGGTCATAGGCACCACACGTGATCGACCGCATTGCCGCCGCAGGATAAACGATCGTATACTCCGGTATTGGTTTCAAAAATTCAACATTTTCGCTGACCTGTCCCGTGATAGGCAGCCACGCAAAATACTGACCGTCAATAATCGAATCACCGAACAGCCGTATCTCCCAGATTCCCTGTGTTGCGTTTTTTAAGCCGACAATCAGATTATTGTTAATATCTTTAAAATATCTGATATAAATTGTCGTGTCCTCCAAAACTAAATTTTCGGAATATTCAAGACCCGATTTAAAAGGGATTCGCTGCACCACTTCCCCTGTCGGCGATACGACCCCTAATGAGATCTTATCAAACGCAGGACCGAAAATGGTAACAGAAAACGATTCTCCCTGACTGCCGACCTTAATACTGATGGTATCGGTGGAACTGCCGACTGCCAGTTTGCCTTGTGTGTGATGACGGGCGTTTGACTCGTTTCCTGCTGCTGTGACAAATGCATAACCGGAACGCTGCGAAATAAAGGAAATATAATCCTCAAACAATGTATTGCCGTCGTGGGCGCTAGTATTGGAGCCCATACCGATACAGATAACAACAGGCATATTGAATTCTGTCGCCTTGTCAAGAATATATTTGATGCCGAGAAGATAATCCGACGATTCATATAAATTTGGATTATCCGGTGACAAAAGATACCGCTCAATATAATAGCTTCTTGCACGTTTCAGCTTGACTGCGACAATATTCGCCAGCGGAGCCGCTCCGATATATTCTCCCGTTTCGTTGGCGGCGGCAACGGACGCCAGAAAGGTTCCGTGACCGTCCTCATCAATACTCGGAACAATATAATGCGGCTGGTCGGACTGCAAGGCTTCGTTGATCTGCTCTCGGCTGTAGGTAGAACCGAAATACAGTCCCTCCTCCCGTTCCCCGTCAATCGTCTGATCCCAGATACTGATAATTTTACTGGAACCGTCCTCAAACTGAAAGGCTTTCTGCTGATAGTCGATTCCCGTGTCAACAAAACCAATGATCACACCTCTGCCTGAAAGACGCAAAAACGGCTGATTCAGCACCTGTGTGATACCGCTGCTGTCATTGCTCTGAATATCGAGCGGTGACATTATTTTAGGATAAAATGTCAGAAAATCACTGCCCAGATCCATCAAAAGCCCTTGAATATATTTTTCGTTGGTATATGCAACGAGATAATGATTGGCAAGCTCCGTACCCAAATGGATATACGGTTTATCTTTGGCATATTCCAAAAATCTGCCTGTATTGATCACCTGAAAATCAACCGTTGTCGGCAGTTTTACATACTCCGACAGCGGCAGGCTGTCCTCATCAATTACCTGATTATTGATAGCAAACCACCTCTCAACATCATTGATTCCGCTTACGGAAATCCGCCCCATTTATATCTTTCCAAATACGAAACTGTATCGCTTAAACAGAGTGTACCATATCCGAAAGTTGCATTCGGATATGTGAAATTAGGGCTTCGCTTCGCTCCGAGCCGCAAAAAGGCACGGATTCGTTCGCCATATAAAAACAGAGAATTTCTGTCGGCAATCCCCCATTGCATCATCAGCGCCGCCGCACCTGTGACAAACGGTGCGGCAAAGCTGGTACCCGTAAATGCGTCATATCCGCCGCCCGAACGTGTGGACATTATATTCACACACGGCGCTGCTACATCGGGAATGGGAAGCGCATAGTTCAGATTGCCCACCCCCGAAAATTCCGTAATACTGCCTAATCGGTCATTATAGCCGGAAACACGGATCACTTTCAGCGCTGTAGAAGGCAGTGTCATTGTATTGTTGGTCGTCGGATTGGAAAAATATGTTTTTGAAGTAACTTCTTCAAGTGTAGGGAGCCATATATTGATATTCCCGTCAACAATGGTTCCGGAAATGATACGAAGCCGCCACAAGCCTGCACTGAGCGTTCCGCTGTCGGCACGAACTGAAAAATAAATTTCCTGTTCAGCGGAATAGCTGTTCGGCTGACCGTAAATTACCGTCAGAACGGCATTTCCGACACGTACCGTTTTCAACTGATTTTCGATACCGATAACACCGGAGCTTAAACCGTTTGGAAAAAGCAGTTCGACGGAAAAGCTGTCGGCAAAGTTTTTCCATAATGACAGATAAAAACTTTCAAGTCCCGAAGCGGTAAAAAAATCAATATCACTGGTTCGGTTTGACAGAATGGTTCCGTGATAATGATGACCCGCGCTTCCTTCGTTTCCTGTCGGAACAATAATGCTGCATTTCCATTCATTGCCGACCTCCGAAATGAATTTCTCAAAAAGACTGTCACCCTTATGAGAACCGCTGTTCATACCGAAGCTCATATTAATGGCAACGGCTTTATTAAAACTGCGCGCCTTATCTATGGTGTATCTTAAAGCTCTCATCAGCTCCGTTGTCTGTGCGAAAAAATCATTGCCGATCCTGCCCACCTTGACAACGATGATCTCCGCTTCGGGAGCGGCTCCCATCACCTCGCCGCCGCTGTCTGCACCGTTTCCTGCCGCAATTCCTGCTACTGCCGTACCGTGTCCGAGTGTATCTCTTGTCGGAACCAATGATGTCAAATTTTCGCTTAACGCAAAGTTGATCTGTTCACGGCTGTACTCCGTTCCTTCCCGAAAGCCCTGCGGCGGATCGCCGTCAATCGACTGATCCCAAATAGAAAGAATTCGTGTCGAACCGTCACTGTTTCTGAAATCGGGGTGCGTATAATCGATTCCCGAATCAAGAATCGCAACGATCACACCTGCCCCTGTCAGCCCGTAGCTTTGTGTATCTCTTACACTGCGTATACAGGAGGAGATCAAATTAAATGACGCTCCGAGAAACAGTCGTTTCGGTACTTCAATGTCTTCAATTTCGGTGAAATTGTGCAGTTCTAATATCCTGCTGTCGTCAAGCGTAATGACAGCATAATTGCTTGAAAGGATCTCCGCCGCTCCTCCGACAGCAGCAGCGACGGCATTAACATCTCCGTTGTACTTCACGATAATTTCAGTCTGCGACATACTACCTCCGTCAGTAATACCGAAGAATCTTCATACGGTCGATTCGCGCATTGTTCCAGTAGCCGTCACGAAGCATTGCTCCGACAAGATAACGCTTATCATCTTTCACATATTTAAACCAAAAGCCGTCACCGTTTGCTAGCCAAAGGAAAATATCCGTTCCGACACAGTTTTGAAGATAACGGATATGCTCGTGCGGCAAACACTGAGAAATACTCGGATAAAAGGAAAGCAATTTTTTCTCTGCGGCATTTGCTGCCAATTTTGTTCTTTTCAAGCCATCACCACCCCAAACAAGATCACTGCCTTTGCTATTTATATTCGGCAGAAGTCAAAATATGAAAAATAAAATTCGCTCAATGCAATGATACATTGAATGCATTGAGCGAATTGATAACATCAACTTTTATGAGGCTTTGTATTGGATCTCACGGGTTTTCTGTCGGAATTCTTCGCTTTTGAAGGTGATGGATTCGGCAGATTCGATGGAGAACGGGAAGCACTGTGTTTCGGAGCAACCGGACGTCTTCTTTTTTTCGGCGGTTTGAGTATATGCATCCAATATTGGATCAGGCATACGGCGGCAATCAAAAACAAAATGACAAATAACCACGTAGGCAAAGGGCATATAAACTTATTCATTATAATATTAAACAATGCGATAGCAAAGGCTGTTATGATCAGCCGATTATCTTTATCCTTCCACATAGTGCTCTCCAAAAATTCAAAGTTTAATCCAATGCGTCCTGAATGGCATTAAAAGCAGAATCAAAGTCGGACTTTGTAACAAGCATTGAAATCTGCGATTCACTGGTTGTTATCAGTCGTATATCCGTGTGAACCGAAGCTGCTCTTCTGAATACCTTTGCCGCAACACCGGGATTGTTTTCCATATCCGGGTCATTGACCGAAATTTTGCAGTTGCCGCTGCTGACAATCGGCTTGATTGTGCCATTGTTCAGCTTTGAAGTGTAGCTTAAAATTTTAACCAATTCTTCGTCCTTGATGGTAAATGACAAACCAGTCATTGAGCCTTGAACGGGAGAAAGTGAGATCATATCAACGTCAACACCCATTTCCGCGATTTTTTCAAAAACCTCCGTGACAAATTCCATATCTGCCGGAATGTTCTGAAGTGTTACTAAGGTAATGTCATCATTCACAATAATAGTAGGTTTCATACTTGTCAGTCCTTTCTTGATTTAGAAGTGAACAATCGATCCGAGTGACCGGTTTATTTTGAGGATAAGAGATCGGACATATCATACATTCCCGGCGCTTTGCCCTTGAGATATACCGCAGCATTCAGCGCACCAACCGCAAAAACTGCCTTTGACCTTGCACTGTGGCTGATTTTGAGAATTTCGTCCTGACCTGCGAAGATCACCTCGTGCTCACCGACAATATTGCCTCCTCTGACAGAGTGTATGCCGATCTCTTTATGCTCTCTCTTTTTACGATATGCGTGGCGGTCGTAAACATATTCGGAATCTGTTCTTACCGTTTTGACTGCGTCTGCAATCATCAAAGCCGTTCCGCTCGGTGCGTCAAGCTTTTGGTTATGATGCTGTTCGATGATCTCAATATCGAAATCACTGCCGAATACAGAAGCTGCTTTTTTTGCCAGTTCGATAATAAGATTGATACCTAATGACATATTTCCCGAATAGAAAATAGGAATCGTTTTTGATGCTTCAATAATTTGATTTTTCTGTTCTTCACTAAAGCCTGTTGTACATATCACGATGGGAAGCTTGTGTGCAACGGCATATTTCAGCATTGAATCCAGCAAAGCAGGATTGGAAAAATCAACGATCACATCGGCGTCAACACTTAATTCCTCAAAGCTTTTCGCATACACAAAATCAGCGTTTTTCGGCTCAAAAAGGTCAATACCTGCAACAATTTTAAGGTCATCACGGTTTGCCGCCGAAGCGATCAGGCTTGCACCCATTTTGCCCGAACAGCCTGTTATAATAATATTTGTCATTTTTGAATACTCCGTTCTTTTTATAAAACTGACTGTGCAAAAAAGGCAGTCACTCCGATTTTGCACAGTCGGTCATTATGCTTATTTTAAAATTCCGTACTTTATAAGGCAGTTTCTCAGTGCATTAAAGCCCTGCTCACTCATTGGAGCAAGCGGCATCCTGCACGGACCGCAGTTGAATCCGAGAAGATTCATTGCAGCCTTGACGGGAATGGGATTAACGTCGGAGAAAAGTGCATTCATCAGCTCTATATAGTGCTTCTGGAGGGCAAAACTTCCTCTGAAATCTCCTGCCAGTGCTTTCTGAACGATCTCGTGCGATTCTCTGGGGCAGATATTCGCAAAAACCGAGATCACGCCCAGACCGCCCATCGCCGTAATGGTAAATGCCTGGCTGTCCTCACCGCTGTAAACATCGAGATTCTCTCCGCAAAGTGCCATTGTTCTGACAAGAGCGGCAGTATCACCGTTCGCTTCCTTTGTTGCCTTGATATTCGGATGCTTGGCAAGCTCAGCATAGGTTTCCGGCTTGATATTGCAGCCTGTTCTTGACGGAACATTATAAAGAATGATCGGAATATTGACACTGTCCGCAATCAGATTGTAATGGCGGATAAGACCGCTCTGCGAAGTTTTGTTGTAATAAGGTGTTACCGAAAGAATCGCGTCCGCACCAAGTTTTTCGGCTTCCACGGAAAGTTCCTTGGCAAATAATGTATCGTTGCTTCCTGCTCCTGCGATAACGGGAACACGCTTGGCTACCTTTTTGACAGTATATTCAATGACCCTGCAATGCTCATCACGGCTCAGTGTTGCCGATTCGCCCGTTGTACCGCAGGTAATAATGGCATCCGTACCGTTATTGATCTGAAAATCAATCATTCTTCCGTATTCGTTAAAGTTAATTGTGCCATCGTTATTCATAGGAGTAACGATAGCCACACCTGAACCGGTAAAAATATGATCACTCATAACCTGACCCCCAAATGAAATGGAAAATTGAAAGTGGAAAATTGAAAATTATTTTCAATTTTTTTCGATATAGCCTTCTGCACAGAGAAGTTCTGCAAGAAGAACGGCACCGCCGGCTGCGCCGCGGAGTGTATTGTGTGACATACAAACAAACTTGATGGTATATTGGGTATCTTCACGAAGACGACCGACCGAAACAGCCATACCGTTTTCAAGATTACGCTCCGACTTGATCTGAGGTCTGTCGGGTTCTGTGAAATAGTGGAGGAACTGTTTGGGTGCAGACGGAAGTTCAAGCTCCTGCGGTCTGCCCTTGTAGGTTTCCCAATCCTTGATAATTTCTTCGATAGAGGGCTTCTGTTCCAGTTCTACAAATACAGCCGCTGTATGTCCGTCGGATACGGGAACACGAATACACTGTGAAGTGATAGACGGTGACTGTGCCTTTACGATTTCGCCGTTTTTGATCGTACCCCAAATTTTGAGCGGCTCTTGTTCGGATTTTTCTTCCTCACCGCCGATATACGGGATAACATTATCGACCATTTCGGGCCATCTTTCAAAAGTTTTTCCTGCGCCGGAAATTGCCTGATAGGTGCAGGCAAGTACCTTTTTCACACCATATTTCATCAGCGGATGAATGGCAGGAACATAGCTTTGAAGTGAGCAGTTCGATTTGACAGCAACAAAACCTCTCTTTGTGCCAAGACGTTTTTTCTGGTCATCGATGATCTTGATATGGTCGTTGTTGATCTCCGGAATCACCATAGGAACATCGGGTGTGAAACGATGTGCGCTGTTATTGGAAACGACCGGGCACTCTGCCTTTGCATAAGCTTCTTCCAAAGCGCGGATCTCGTCTTTTTTCATATCAACGGCACAGAAAACAAAATCAACCTTTGAAACAACTTCTTCTATATTGGCGGCGTCAATGATCACCATATCTTCCATTGATTTCGGCATTGGCTGCTGCATTGCCCAGCGGCTGCCGGCAGCTTCTTTATATGTTTTTCCTGCGGAACGCGCACTTGCCGCAAGAGCCGTAACGTTAAACCACGGGTGATTTTCAAGGAGTGTCGCGAAACGCTGACCTACCATACCTGTTGCACCGATAATACCGACATTATACTTTTTTTCCATTATTGCTGCTCCTTTTAACATAAACTTTCTCAAAAGCAAACCGACCCCGAACAATAAAAAAACCGGTTTATTGGATGAGAATAAACCGGTCATAAAAAGCAAGCCGTCAAAATCTGCAAAAACAGAAATACAAACGATAGCTCCCCATCATAATCTTTTTATGATGACAGTGATATATCAATGTAACATATCCCCAAAACGAAAATTACCACAATTCGTTTTTCGGCGGCAAGGCTATTCGTAAAGAGTCAGCAGTGTCGGACACCTCGTTTTTACTACACGCAATACCGCACCTCTATCCGGAAACGATTTTAACTTTTACTTACTATATAATATACCATTGCGGCGCTTTGTTGTCAACAGTTTTATAAACCCGAAAAAGGAAATTATTGTTATTTTGTTTTATTCTGTAAAACCGATCATTTCAATAATACTTCTGTGAAACAGAACCGCAGTCAATTTTTTGACCGCTGCGCACGTTCCGCAATATAATAACAATATTGTTACTGCCAAGACCGGAAGAACATAAAACAAAAATATATCCCCTGTTTTTATATTGCTTGTCATCGCCGCAAAAAAGAAACAAACGCCTGAACCACAAGCCGCTCCGCCGACAATTCCCACAATCAACTGTCTTTTGATCTCGTCAAGAATGAGTGTTCGCACGGTCCCAATATCTGCACCGACTGCTCTCATTACTGCGTATCCCGATAAATCGGAGCGAATCCGAAGATCACTTGAAACGACCAATGCTGTCATTATCATAACGATCAGTATTGAGATACTGACGATGAGCTGAAACATCTGTAAATGCACACGGTCGTAAAATTCTTTGGACATTTCAGCATAATTATAAAATGCATTTTTTGAGGAAAGTTTTGATATATCCCGAAGTTTTTGTTCCAGTTCACCGGTATAGTGGCTGTCGGATTTTGCCAGATTTTTCAGTTTCAGTTCTTCATAGTTCAGGGTAGGATAAACCGAAAAAAGGTAATCAAGTGAAAGGATCATTTCATTATCCGAATCTTGTTTGGGCTGATAGGTTGCCGCTACCTTTAGATGCCGACACTCAAAACTGACGTGCCCCTGAATATTTTCTTCTGTAGCGTCTTTGTCGGGAATCGGTATCACCATTGTAAAC
>CADCRH010000025.1 GCA_902803805.1 uncultured Ruminococcus sp. | reverse complement strand
CATCACAAAAACAGCCGCAGTCGGAAAATGACAGCGGCGGAATGGAGATTCAAATGAAAAAACCTTTAATTCTTATGATACTGGACGGATTCGGAATCGGTACCAACTATGGCAATGCCATCAGAACAGCCAATAAGCCGAATCTTGAAAAGATCTTCTCGACAAATCCCGTAGGTCTGATTGCCGCTTCGGGTATGGATGTCGGTCTGCCGGACGGTCAGATGGGCAACAGTGAAGTAGGTCATACCAATATCGGTGCAGGACGTGTTGTTTATCAGGAATTGACAAGAATCACAAAGGCAATCAAAGAGGGCGCTGTTCTAGAAAACGAAGCACTCGTTAACGCAATGAATAATGCCAAAGAGGACGGCAAGGCACTTCACCTGATGGGTCTGCTTTCTCCCGGCGGCGTTCACAGTCATATTACCCATTTGTACGGTCTTGTTGAAATGGCGAAAAAGTCGGGCGTTAAGAATATCTATATCCACGCTTTTCTTGACGGCCGTGACGTTCCGCCCTCCAGTGCCAAGGAATATATCGAGGACTGCCAGAAAAAGCTTGACGAGATCGGCGCAGGCAAGATCGCAACTGTGATGGGACGTTATTATGCGATGGATCGTGACACCAACTGGGATCGTGTAGAAAAGGCATATGCCGCTATGGTTTACGGCGAGGGCGTTAAGGACACTGACGCGGCGCAGGCAGTTGCTAAATCTTATGCAGAGGGTGTCACGGACGAATTTGTGATCCCGACTGTTTGCCTTGAAAACGCAACGATCAACAGCGGCGATTCTGTTGTATTCTTCAACTTCCGTCCCGACCGTGCAAGAGAGATCACACGTACACTGGTTGATGAAAGTTTTGACGGCTTTGAGAGAAAGAAAGGGTTCTTCCCTCTGACATATGTATGTATGACACAGTATGACGCAACAATGCCGAATGTTCAGGTGGCTTTCAAGCCGCAGACTCTGACCAATACCTTTGGCGAATACATTTCCGAAAAAGGACTGACACAGCTCAGAATCGCAGAAACAGAAAAGTATGCACACGTAACGTTCTTCTTTAACGGCGGTGTTGAAAAGGTAAGTGAGGGAGAGGACAGATGCCTGATCCCGTCCCCGAAAGTAGCGACCTATGACCTCCAGCCTGAAATGAGCGCTTATCAGGTAACCAATAATGTTGTTGAAAGAATCGAGAGCGGTAAATATGATGTTATTATTCTCAACTTTGCCAACTGCGATATGGTAGGTCATACTGGTGTGTTTGAAGCGGCTGTCAAAGCAGTAGAAGCCGTTGATGACTGTGTAGGACAGGTAGTAGATGCCATCATTAAAATGGACGGTATCGCACTGATCACCGCCGACCACGGCAATGCCGACAAAATGCTTGATGAGAACGGTGAGCCTTTCACCGCTCATACAACCAACCTTGTTCCGTTCTGCGTGGTCAATCATCCGTGCGTGATTCGTGATAACGGCAAATTGGCAGACATTGCCCCGACAATGCTCCAGCTTCTCGGACTGGCACAGCCCGAAGAAATGGACGGCGTAAGCCTGATCAAATAAAAACTGAAATAAAAGCAAAGACCTCCGCAAAATCGTTTTGCGGAGGTCTTTGTGTTTAAATGGGGTCATACAGTCGATACAGTAAGCTTTAATCCAAGAGGTTTCATTATTTTTAACAGTGTATCAAGATTCGGAATTGTTTTAAACGATTCGATTTTTGCAACAGAAGATTGGGGAATACCGCACATTGAAGCAAGTTCTCGTTGACTTAGTCCGAGAGAATTTCTTTTTTCAATTAAAGTACCAACAATAGAAGCGATATTTTCAATTTCTTCAATATCTTTTTGAGCTTCCGAATCAACAGATTTTACATATTCCTTATAATCATTCCACGTTTTCATTGGTTATGCTCCTTTCTTGAAAGGTAGTCATTTCGTTCAGATTTGGCACGTTCTATTTCACGTTTAGGAGTTTTTTGTGATTTCTTTTTAAAATGATGAAGAAGAATAAATGTATTTTCTTTTTTGTAAAAATAAAATACACGATTGTTTCCAGGACGTAATTCCCATATATCTTCATCGATATGTTTTGTGATATTATCTGGCAGTCGAGTGCCGTTTTGTTGTAAGAGTTCAATATATAGGATGATTTGTTTGTATTGTATTCTGAAATCCTTATTTTTTGCAGCTTTTAATCTTAAACTTTCAATAAAATTCCATAAATCTGATTCGCCGTTTGCATTTTCATAAAATTCTATATTATACATTGATATTATTATTCTCCAAAAATACACTTTATTTGTTTTTATGATAACATAAATGCTATTGTGAGTCAAGTGTGAAACCAGTATCTTGAAAAGCTTTATGTTCAATATTGACAATCAATGTATCGGTTTTGTATAATGGATATGTTAACTTGCAAATGAAAAGAGGTAAATAACTTTATGTCTATGATATATTGCCCTGAATGTAAAAGAGAAATCTCGGATATGGCGGATTTCTGTCCGGGCTGCGGTTTTCCTATCGGCAGATACAGAAATCCAAATGAAGTCAACGATCGGCAGGTTCAGCCTGCCGAAGCCGACCATTCCGACAAAACATATCCGTATCCGCATACAGAAGATCTGAAAACATATCGTGCAAAAAATACTGACGAAACATATCTGTATCCCCATACTGTTGACCTGACAACCTACAGCAATATCAACAATGCTCCTTTTCAGCAAACAAATGACGTTCCAAAAAAGAAAGGAAAAACAAAATTTGTTATACTGGGAATTTCAGTTGCAGTCATTATTTTTGCCGCTGCTATTGTTCTGTTTTTTATCCTTTCCGACAGTACGCTCTCGGTCAAAAATATCAGTATCGGAAAAATCCTTGAAACAGACGGTTACTATAGCTCCGCCCAGGTCGTATCAAACGAAAAAAAGCCGTTTGTTGCCGTTTTTGAGGATATCCTTTCGTCCAATATCAATACAAAGCACAGTTATGTTTATATGGAAAACGGAAAGGGTACGATCGATTATCTTTGCGAGGACAGAAATCTGATCAGTGTCGGCTATTTTGAGGGAGGCGCCGTATCGGAAAAAGATATGGAATCCATCAGTACGGTGTATGAATTTACCGATTATGATTCTTTAAACGAAACCGCCTGTACCGTGGAATTTGACATTACAATGTATCAGAATGACAGCGGCTTGTTATTTTATGAGCTGACAAACGATATTAACAGTAAAAAAACATTCGGATATATCACCGTATGCAACGGCAGGGGAGAAGGCTCGGATTATTTGTCAGATCTGCCGTATCGGACCGAAAAGATGAATGTGAAGCTTGAACCGAAATTTTTCGTTGCCGCACAAAATCTGGACGCAGACAATTATACGGTCGTGACACCTTTGAGTGTCCAACAAAAAGACAGTACATCAACCAAATCCGTATATTACGAAGGCAGCGAAACCATACACTCCGATTCGTATAAGAACGGTATGATCTTCTATCAGTACGGCATATCGACCGGCGGTTCTGAGGAGAAAAGATCAAAAATACAATGCAGATATGCCTATCTTGAAAACGGAGAATGTACATTGACGGTTTATGATCAATTTGACAATCAGAACTTTGAGGGTGCGCCTTCCTATTATATCAATATTAATGCCTATTTAAAATGGAATCAACTGTAAAACAAAGCCTCCGACGGAAACATCGGAGGCTGCTGTTATTTTAAAGTATCGGGATTTTCGTTTGTAATAACATTTTCAAAGGCAGTCACTGCGCCGTTCGGGTCAGACGATATGACAACAAAAACATACGGATAAACAATATCTGTCTTTGACAGCAAAGTATGGTCATTGACATCTTTATAATTGCTGATCTTTGAACTGGTATAGTCCGCGATAATTTCGGAAAGGGTTTCTCTGTCCTCGTTGTCGCTTCGGTCGTTGAGCTTAAAGCAGGCAACTTCCGTTCCCGAATCGGAGCGGTTGGATATGTACATTGCCGAATCAATGACGATCCCTTTGGGAACATCGTAATACTTTGAGATATTTTCACTGGAAATCTGCGTCAGATTCTGATAATTCATCTTTTGGATCACTGTTTGAGCAACATATTCGGCGGAATAATCGATGGTTTGATTTTTGGAACTGTTCTGCATATAAAGAGAAATAATAATCAGTATTGCCGAAATAATGGCAATCACCGCCAGAAGGACAGCCGTAAGCAAAATATTTTTCTTTCGTTGATTCTCGTCCAAAACAATCACCTCCGATTTGTCGAAAATATGAGTACAACTCAATAACAGTCAATAAAAATACTAATTTATTATACAGTTTTCAATACTTGATTGCAACTTACAATATTGTAACCAAATTAACAGCAACAAACATACGGCAGTCCGAAATTTCGGACTGCCGAAAAAAGCAAAGAAAAAATCCGCCCAACCGTTTATGTCTGTAATAACCTGCCTACAGAGATAAGCAGGTGGGTGTTCTCCTCGTGATTTCATACTCCCTTCGTCCGCCGAAGCGGGAGGTCTGAAGTCCGCCACGAGAGCCCGAACTCCCGATTGAAAAGGTGTAGGGTTATAAAGACATATACACGTATTGGGCAGAAATTATAAACAACAAAAAGCTTTTTTGTATGAACTAATTATATAACACCGCCGCGCAAAAATCAAGTGTTATTTTGTATTTTTATCTTGTTTTCATACAGAAAATTACGGAAACCGAAAAAACAACCGGTATTGGCTCCGAAAATGTCTTTGTTTGTCAAAGCTTTTTCAAAGTAAAAGCCGCTCTGGTTGTCCAAAGCGGCAATATGGCTCATTCTTCGTCAAAATCCTCAGCATCGTCTGCATCAAAGTTTGCTTCAAATACCTCAGCGATCTCATCAAGAAGTTCATCGTTTTCAACCTCTGCGAGCTGCGGTTCGCCGTTCTCGTCCTCGACAGCCTCAAAAATCATATAAGTGCTCTGTGAGTCGATTCCTTCTTCGGGAAGGTCGAACAGCGGCATAAGCGCATAATAGTGACCGCCCTTGTAGTCGATTTCGTCAAGGATCTCAAACTCGTACTCGTTTCCCTCGTCGTCAAGAAGGGAAATGAGGTCTGCTTCATAATTTTCAAGTTCATTGTTGCTCAATGCAATCACAACTCCTTTTTAGTAAAATCAATATATCTATTTTACGCTAATTAAGTTGATAAGTCAATAGTAAATACAACATTTGACAAAATATATTTTTTTAAAAAAGTTCAAAAAAACTATTGACATTTTACAAATCGGTGGTATAATAAGTACAAGGTAAGAAAAGAGCAAAGCAACAGACCATAGTGAGTGGTCTTGATGTTCGGTAAAGCACGAATCCTTTTGACTGCGGGATTTCGGTGTTGGCTTTTCTATCTTAATCCACGAAGGGAGGCAAGCTCCAATGGGCGAATTGGAACCCGTTATTCAGAACGACCTTACCGGCTGTTGGTGTGAGGTCTTCGGCAAGGATAAGACAAAGTAGGAACGGTTTTTGTTTTTGAGTTTATCTGCGGTTGCTCCGTTAAATTTACGGCTCCGACCGTTTGATGCTTCCTATTTTTTGACCGTATGTGTTGTGAGTTCGGAAATGTTTTTGAATTGCAGAAGGTACTTGACAATAAAAGTCAGCCGATAGTTTGAGCATTTTTTGTTTTGACTTTCTCGGCAAAAGTAACCTTGTTTTTTCTTTTAAAATTTAATATCGGGGTCTTATCGGAATGTATTTTCATATTCGTTATGACCATAACCGTTCGGCATACGGGGATTGTCCGTATTGGAAGCGGAAATTGTGCCGGATATTTTAGTTGAACAGAACTTTTGCTCCGTCAGAGTCCGAAGGTTCCGCGCCTTTTCCGATAATCGGTCGGTTGGGTGTGAGTCCGTTAGAAGGGACGGATTTTTGAACAGGACGTTAAGGTATTTGTTACCGACGGTATGCGGTGGTCAATCGCCTGCCCAACGTTATTTTCGGTTGATGATAGGATGAAAACTCCGAGCAGTTTTGTACATACAATTTTAAATTGAATACAGGGATTGAGTCCAATGTAATTTATAATTGAATGTAGCCTGAATTTTATCGGCTTCTGAACAACTTATTTTAAAATACAGGAATGAGTCCAATGGCATAAACTTGAACGGAAAGGCTTGTGCTTCTACAGCCAAAGTTTATTATTTGATTTTTTCTATGTACACAAAGCAGCTCCGGCAGCAATATGTTGTCGGAACTGCTTTTTTGGTTTTGAAACAAAAAAGACCCGACTGTACAACAGTCGAATCTTTTTTGTGCAAAATTGATTTTTCAAGAACCCGTAGGGGCATTTATCCGTTGGATAAAGCCTGTTCAAGGGCAGCGGCGAGCTGGTCGGGACAGGATGTTCCTCGGAAACCGCATTGAATGTTGCGACATTTTTCTATCACATCATCAGCCTGCATACCCTCGACAAGAGCGGCAACGCCCTGCGTGTTGCCCATACAGCCGCCCTCAAATACCACATTGTGGACGGTGCCGTTTTCGTCTATTTCAAATTGAATCTTTCTGGCACAAGTGCCTTTTGTTTGATAAGTATGTTTCATAAAAAAGTCCTCCTGAATCAAAAAGACCGATGCACGAGCATCGGTCAAAATTTTTTATCAATCGCTTGTGTAGGGAATAAGGGCAAGGTATCTTGCACGCTTAATTGCTACTGTAAGCTCGCGCTGATGACGGGCACAAGTGCCTGTTACACGGCGGGGAAGGATCTTTGCTCTCTCGGAGATAAAGCGGCGAAGTCTTGAAATATCCTTGTAATCAATAACCTCAACTTTATCCACACAGAACGCACAAACCTTCTTGCGGCCTTTACGTCCGCCTCTGCGGTTATCTCTTTCCGGTCTGTCTGCCATTGTTATTTTCCTCCTTTACCTGATGTCAGAAAGGCAAATCTTCATCGCCGGGCATATCCACAAAATCACCTGCGTCACCACTTGCATAAGCAGTGTTGGAGGGAGTGGGTTCCTGACGACTGGACTGCTGATAGCTGTTGTTGGAATAACTGTTGTTGGAATAGCTGTTGGAACTTCCGCCGTATGAATCACGTTTCGGTTCACAGAATTCAACATTGTCAGCCTGAACATCAAAAGTATAGCGTTTGTTGCCGTCACGGTCTGTATAAGAGCCGGTGCGGATAGAGCCTGTTAAAGCGATACGCTGACCTTTTGAAAAATACTTGCAAATAAATTCTGCTGTCTGCCGCCACGCAACAATGCTGATAAAATCAGTTTGTTTTTCCTCACCCTGACGTGAGTATGTACGGTCAACGGCGATCGAGAATCTTGTTGTTGCAATATCCGACTGAGTATGCCGAAGTTCGGGGTCGGCGGTAAGTCTGCCAATTAAAGATACATTATTCATAATATTGCCTCCTTAATCAAGCTTCTTCCTTTTTGATGATCATAGAACGGAGAACGCCGTCAGTGATCTTTGTCACTCTGTCGAGTTCAGCCGGGAACTCAGCCTCGGACTTGAAGTTGTAAAGAACGTAGTAAGCGTCAGCTTCCTTGTTGATAGGATAAGCGAGTCTTCTCTTGCCCCACTCGTCAATGCTCTCAACGGTAGCGTGCTTTTCGATAAGGTCCTTAAACTTCTTAACAGTTTCGGCAACAGCTTCTTCACCAAGTTTCAGTGAAATAACAATAACTGCCTCATAAGAATTAATAACTGCCATTTATCTGCACCTCCTTCTGGACTTTTGGCTGCCTTCATATCTAAAGCAGCAAGGATAGTTATGCCATGCATAACACTAACAGTATATCACTACATCACACGAAAGTCAAGTGATATTAATTCATAAT
>CADCRH010000024.1 GCA_902803805.1 uncultured Ruminococcus sp. | reverse complement strand
TTCATTGTCGGGAAAAGAAGTACGTCACGGATAGCAGGAGAATCTGTAAGAAGCATACACATACGGTCAATGCCGAATCCGATACCGCCTGTCGGGGGCATACCGATTTCAAGTGCATTCAAGAAGTCCTCGTCGGTACGGTTAGCCTCCTCATCGCCTTGTGCAAGAAGTTCTTCCTGTGCCTTGAAACGCTCCCTTTGGTCGATCGGGTCGTTCAGCTCGGAGTATGCATTCGCCATTTCCCAACCGTTCATAAAGAACTCGAAACGTTCCACATATTCCGGATTTTCGGGTTTCTTCTTGGTGAGCGGTGAAATCTCAACAGGGTGATCCATCAAAAACGTTGGCTGTATCAAATGTTCTTCGACGAATGTTTCAAAGAACAGATTCAAAATATCGCCTTTCTTGTGGTGCTTTTCATATTCAACGCTCTTTTCGTCGGCAATTTTTCTTGCTTCTTCCAGTGTGTTTATCTCGTTGAAATCAACACCGGCATATTTCTTTACGGCGTCAACCATTGTGATTCTCTCAAACGGCTTGCCCAAATTCATTTCAATTCCGTTATAAGTGATTTTCGTTGTGCCGAGAACCTCTTGGGCAACATAACGATAAAGATTTTCCGTCAAATCCATCATTCCGTGATAGTCTGTATATGCCTGATACAGCTCCATCAGCGTAAATTCGGGATTGTGACGGGTATCAAGTCCCTCGTTGCGGAATACTCTGCCGATCTCATAGACTCTTTCAAGACCGCCGACAATCAGTCTTTTCAAATACAGTTCCAGAGAAATGCGCAGTCTTAAATCCTCGTCAAGCGCATTGAAGTGTGTTTCAAAAGGTCTTGCGGAGGCGCCGCCGGCATTGGAAACAAGCATAGGCGTTTCCACTTCCATAAAGCCTTGTGAATCCAGATACTTACGAATCGCACTGATAATTTTTGAACGCTTGACAAAAGTATCCTTAACTTCCTCGTTCATAATCAGGTCAACGTATCTTTGGCGGTAACGGGTGTCGGTGTTGGTAAGTCCGTGATACTTTTCGGGGAGTATCTGAAGGCTTTTGGACAGAAGCGTAATTTCAGACGCGTGGATGGAGGTTTCACCTGTTTTGGTTTTGAACACCTCGCCTTTCAGACCTACAATATCACCTATATCAAACTTTTTGAAAAGTTTATATTCTTCTTCGCCTATGCTGTCCCTTGCAACATAGGACTGAATCGTTCCCTGTAAATCCTGAATATGGCAGAAGGACGCTTTGCCCATCACACGCTTTGACATAATACGTCCTGCAACAGATACGCTTTTGCCTTCGAGTGTATCAAAATTGTCCTTGACTTCCTTGCTGTGGTGCGTCACATCATATTTCATAATCTGGAACGGGTCGCGTCCCGTGCTTTGAAGCTCTGCCAGCTTGTCACGTCTAACCTGAAGCAGATTGTTCAAATCCTGCTGAGTCTTTTGCTGTTCTGTCTTTTCGCCCATTTTCAATTTCCTTTCTAAACTAATTCATAATTCATAATTCATAATTCACAATTACCCTGCGGGGCAGCCGCAAGAAATTAAAAAACAGAAGAATCAGGAACAAATGATTATGAACTTTTGATACTAAATAATTTTTACTTTGAGATTTCGAGAATTTCAAATTTCACGGGTCCATCGGGAGTTTCCACCTCAACGAGTTCTCCTACCTTATGGTCAAGAAGTGCATTTCCTACGGGAGATTCGTCCGAGAGTTTTCCGTTGAACGGGTCGGCTTCGTTAGAACCTACTATCTGATAGACAACATCTTCATCAAAATCGAAGTCGTGCACCCTGACTTTTGAGCCTACGTGGATATGCTCGTTGGAAAGCTCATTTTCGTCGATAATCTTCGCATTTTTGAGAATCGATTCTACCTGAGCGATTCTTGCTTCCAAGATTGCCTGATCATTTTTCGCTTCGTCATATTCGCTGTTCTCGGAAAGGTCACCGAACGAAAGTGCCACTTTAATTTTCTCGGCTACTTCTTTTCTTTTGACGGTTTTGAGGTACTCCAATTCCTGCTCATAATTTTTCAAACCTTCATCGGTCAGTATCGCCTGTTTTGCCATATATAAAACCACCTTTTCTTCATAAATACTAATAACTATTATATTGAAGTAATCTTTTGATGTCAAGGGAATTTTCAATTCATAATGCACAATTCTAATGTAGGATTTACCCTGTGGGGAAGCAACAGAAAATTCCCTGACAAAAGAGAATTATAATTGAATTATGTATCGGAAATTGTTATAATTTAGTTATCATCTTTTAAGGAGTTTTGTTATGGCTAATAAACTATCAATATGGATCATTTCGGTCATTTCGTGCGTGGTCATCGCGGTCATTCTGGTGATGAATATGGCTCAGTGCCAAGACAGCACACTGACAAAGGAACCCGACCAAACACGGCTGAATTACCTTTATGGTACAACAGGCTGTATGTATTTAATGGACAAAAACAGTATTACCGTTGATTTCAACCTTAAAAACAATATCAAGGATATGGCGGAGGACTGGTTCAATGAAAACAGCTATCAGGCGCTGGGTTCGTCACAGCTTGCCAAACTGATCTGTGTTGACGATTATTTTGACCTCGGCTATGCGGAAAAGCTGATGACGGAGCTGAACCGCCGCTACAACAGTGACAGAAAATTATTTTCGGAAACGCTGAATATGGACTATGGCGATGACCCAACAGAGGACGACAAACTGAAATACGACCTGCAAACGACAAGCAGTGTTTGTGCGGTACTGGGCGATATGAACATCAAAGACAACGAGCACGACATTGTTCAAATGCTGGCAGATTCCTTTAACAACAATATTGACAAATACGATTTCAACTCGACCCTGAACATTCGTACCCTATCCAGTGAACTTGAAAATGTCTTTTACTATTTCCTCAACAAAAATTCCATTGAACGTATCAAATATCAGCCCGTATGGGACGAGCTGAAACGTCACTACAACAATGATATATTTGAAAGCAACAAGGAAACGAGCGGATTCAAAGAACTTTCCGTGGAGAATCTTCCGGCGCTTTACACCGACAGTCAGGTTGTGCACGAACTCGGTGCAGGCTTCAAGCTCACCTATACACCGCAGCAATTCTATCAAATGCTCAACAGTGAGGACGCATTCGGCGTATCGAACGACGCAGAATTCACCTACTACCTCTATTCCTATCTCAATCAAGACCCCGACCTCGGACTGAAATCCAACACCTACTTTGTCCAAAACATCAACCGTTGGCTCACAAGTTCCATTAATAATTCATAATGCATAATTCATAATTAGCCCTATGGGGAAGCCGTGAGAGATTATGGCAAAAATACAAAACCACTCAATGAACAGGTAGTTTCATTGAGTGGTTTTATTATATATAATGTTTAGAAGTTCATTATCTTGTTACGGTAACTTTACAGGTCGCTGTTTTACCGTTATAGGTTTTGACTGTTACATATGCCGTGCCGGGTTTTACTGCGGTAAAGTTGCCTGTCCATTCCGTTTTTGTCATTTTGACAATACTGCTGTTGCT
>CADCRH010000023.1 GCA_902803805.1 uncultured Ruminococcus sp. | reverse complement strand
TGAAAGGGGATTAAATGGAGTTTGTCGGTGCCGCTCTGACACAACGGCACTGACTGCAAAAATATCAGACACGAAATAATACTATTTCGACAATATCAAATGCCCGACCAAAAGCATTGATATTGATTTCATTGAAATGACTCTGCGGCATCTTCCGTACTGCCGACCAAAACAGCACGGAAACCGAACCGCCGCATTTTTGTCTGTCGGAGGTGGCTAATCCGCCGACATTTATATAAATAAAGGATTAGAATTAGGGGTTATTCCAAAATGACTGAAATGTAAAATCTTTTGATTTTCCTTCTATAAAATGTCAACTATTGACTGATCAGTTAAAAACTGCTTTGAATGCCTGATCCAAATCGGCAATAATATCATCAATATGCTCTGTACCGATGGAAAGACGAATGGTACTCTGTGTAATGCCCTGATCTGCCAGTTCCTCGTCTGTGAGCTGTGAGTGTGTGGTGGTTGCAGGATGGATCACAAGGGATTTCACATCTGCTACGTTAGCGAGCAGTGAGAAAATCTTCAGGTTATCAATGAACTTGTGAGCTTCTGCCTGACCGCCCTTGATCTCAAAAGTAAAGATCGAGCCGCCGCCGTTTGGGAAATACTTGTTGTAAAGTGCGTTATCGGGATGATCCGGAAGTGACGGATGATTTACCTTTTGAACATATTGGCTGTTGGAAAGGTATTCGATAACTTTCTTTGTGTTCTCTGCGTGACGCTCAAGACGGAGCGAAAGGGTTTCCGTACCCTGAAGGAGCAGGAATGCTGCGAACGGAGAAATTGCCGCACCCTGGTCACGAAGCAGAATTGCACGGATATAGGTCACAAATGCAGCAGGACCTACCGCGTCTGCGAAAGAAATGCCGTGATAGCTAGGGTTCGGTGCTGCGATCGGTGCGTACTTGCCGCTTGCTTTCCAGTCGAACTTGCCGCTGTCAACGATAACGCCGCCGAGTGTTGTGCCGTGACCGCCGATAAATTTCGTAGCGGAGTGAACAACAATGTCTGCACCGTGCTCGATAGGACGGATAAGATAAGGTGTACCGAATGTATTGTCGATCACAACGGGAACACCGTGCTTGTGTGCAATTTCTGCGATCGCATCAATATCCGGAATATCGCTGTTCGGATTGCCGAGTGTTTCAAGGAAAACAGCCTTTGTGTTTTCTTTAATAGCGCCCTCCAGTTCTGCAAGGTTATGTGCGTCAACGAAAGTTGTTTCAATACCAAACTGCGGAAGTGTATGTGCCAAAAGGTTGTAGGTGCCGCCGTAGATGGTTTTCTGTGCAACGATGTTGTCGCCTGCCTGTGCAAGTGCCTGAATCGTGTAGGTGATCGCTGCTGCGCCGGAAGCGAGTGCAAGACCTGCAACGCCGCCTTCAAGAGCTGCGATTCTCTTTTCAAAAACATCCTGTGTGGAGTTTGTGAGTCTGCCGTAGATGTTGCCTGCATCTCTCAGACCGAAGCGGTCTGCTGCGTGCTGTGAGTTCTTAAACACGTAAGAAGTCGTTGCGTAGATCGGAACCGCTCTTGCGTCCGAAGCCGGATCAGGCTGTTCCTGTCCAACGTGGAGCTGTAAAGTTTCAAATTTATAGTCACTCATAATAAGATACCTCTCTAAAAATCATTTTGTTGACCGGACACCTTTGTCCGTTACTTGTAAGACGTGTGAAAAGTTATTATCAAAAACAACAGCAACAGCACATTCGTCCGTTCCTAAAGTTATGTCTTAATGCTTTCAATACCAAATGCATACCAAATGTGCCTCCCTTGTTTTATTTTCTAAATTCATATCTGTTTGGTATGCATTAAGAATATCATACAATTCCTATTTTGTCAATAGGAATTTAGTATTTTTTCAAAAAACTTTTCAATTTTCCGCAAAGCACAATTTCTTATTGTTTTTCATTCAGAATTGCATTATAATTGACAAAAGGAGGTTGAATTTATGCAGAAGTCAACGGCAGTTCTTACCGCAGCACTAATGTTTGCCATTGGAATAAAAGGCTTTATTTTCTCGCCTGTCAAATATGGAATTGGAAACAACAGTGGAAAAATCATTAAAAAAGAATAAAGTCTTGACATAATTAAACTTTATCATACAAGGAGAATTTATAATGAACTGGACAGAAATTATTGCGGAGGTTTCCGCAGAGGATATTGAAACAGCAGGAAATATTGCTCAGATGACAGTGCCTTACGGTATCTATATTGAAGACTATTCCAATCTGGAACAGGAAGTTCTTGAAATCGCCAATATTGACCTGATCGACGAAGATTTGTTGAAACAGGATCGTTCCAAGGGCAAAATACATATCTACATCAGTCCCAAGGATAATCCTGCCGAAGCGATCTCCTTTTTGAAGGAAAGATTTATTGCGGAAAAAATAGAATATCAAATCACCTCAGGCGACTGCGATGTAGAAAGCTGTCTTGAAAACTGGAAGAAATATTTTCATCCCATCCCTATCGGTGAAAAACTGCTGATTCGCCCCGTATGGCGCGACGACTATGACCCCAACGGCAGAATCGTACTGAATCTTGAACCGGGTCTTGCTTTCGGTACAGGTACGCACGAAACAACACGGCTTTGCCTTGAAGCACTTGAAAAACATACATTTGAGGGAGCCACAATGCTTGACGTAGGCTGCGGCAGCGGTATTCTTTCGGTTGCTGCACTTCTTCTCGGCGCAAGATCTGCCATAGGAATCGATATTGACGCACTGGCGGTCAAATCGTCCATTGAAAATGCTGAACGCAATAATGTCAGTGACCGCTACACAGGCATTCAAGGCAACCTTGCCGATGAAGTGGAGGGAACCTTTGATATTATTACTGCCAATATTGTTGCCGACGCCATCATTATGCTTTCGGGCGATATTGAAAAACATATGAACGAAAAAACCATCTATATGATGAGCGGCATTATCGACAGCAGACTTGATGATGTTCTGAATGCTCTGCCGGAATCGCTCAAAATCATCGAACAATACGAAGATAAGGGTTGGATTTGTCTTGTGGCTGTGAAAAAAGACTAAAAGAATAATATTCTTCTTTTAAAGAATTATATAAAGCCGCCGCGTGATACAATATTGATGTACTAAAATAACGGAGGGTCATTTTGAATGAAAAACAATAAAAATACTTCCAACCTGATTTTTTCTGCATTTCTTGTTATTGCATATGTTATATGCGCATACTTCTTTGTAGGACTCATCAACGGCTCAACGGCACTTGATGATACTGTAAAATCCCTGTCCGTTGCCGCTGTTTTTACCGTTTTCGGACTGATTCTTTTCTATGCGACAAGAATCGGTGACGGAAAACAAATCAAACGGTTTTCCCTTGCCACACTGATTATTATGGATCTGCCTGCACTTTATATTATTCTTGCTTCGGCGGCCCAGGGACTTCCGTTTCCGCTCGACATCAGCAAATGTCCGGAAATCGTCTATTTCGCTGCCGTGACTCTCGGCTACGGTATTCCCTATACCTTTTTAAGCGGCTATGAACAGGAAATCCCCACCGGCGAAAAAGACGAAGTTACACCGCAGGAAGCAGAAGAACTGTACGGTGATGAGGAAGAAATCCAAACAAGCAGCAGCGACTCCGAATTGGACGAGCTTGAAAAATTAATTACGAAAGACACTTCGGAAAATGACGTCGAAATTGACGATAACGACCAAGACGAAACCGAAGAATGATACGAAAAAGGAGATTCAAATTATGTCAGAATGTACACAAAACTGCGATTCCTGCAAGGAGAGCTGTTCTTCCGGAAAAGGCGGCAAACCGCAGGATATGACCGCACCGCTCCATCAACACAGCAAAGTCAAGAAAGTGATCGGCGTTGTCAGCGGCAAAGGCGGCGTAGGAAAATCACTGATCACCTCCACGCTTGCCGTGATGTTTAACCGCAAAGGCTATCATACGGCAGTACTTGACGCCGATATAACAGGGCCATCCATTCCGAAAGCTTTTGGCATCACGGAAAAAGCCACCGGCTCGGATGAGGGGATCTATCCCGTCAAAACAGCATCGGGAATCGATATAATGTCCGTCAATCTGCTGTTGGAAAACGAAACCGACCCCGTTATATGGAGAGGTCCCATTCTTGCAGGAACCGTCAAACAGTTTTGGACAGATGTGATATGGGAAGATGTTGACTATCTGTTTGTCGATATGCCGCCCGGAACCGGTGACGTTGTTCTGACGGTGTTCCAGTCATTGCCGCTTGACGGTATTGTCATTGTTACTTCTCCGCAGGAATTGGTATCAATGATCGTTGCCAAAGCCGTTAAAATGGCAAAGATGATGTCGGTTCCGATTCTTGGTATTGTGGAGAATATGAGTTTCTTTGAATGCCCCGACTGCGGAAAACGTTACTATCCTTTCGGTGAAAGCAAGCTGGAAGAAACCGCCAAAGAATACGATCTTGACATTCTTGCCAGACTGCCGATTGACCCCCGCAATGCCCAAGCCTGTGACGAAGGCAAAATCGAATCCGTCATTAATGACCATATCAATACCGCTGTTGAGGTCATCGAAAACAAAACAAAATAAGACAAAAAAGTGACTGTCCGACAAAGAAAATTCCTTGTCGGACAGTCTTTTTGCAATCAATTTTTCCATTTTATGATTTTGCGTTCCAGTGTATTGATAAGATAGGAAATCGCAACAATCACAATGCCGATAATGATAATTCCCAGAACAACACGGGTATAATCACCGAAATCGGAATACTGTTTGATGTAGAATCCCAGTCCGTCACGTGCCGCGATCATCTCTGCCGAGGTGAGCAGCACAAAAGACGTTGCCAGTCCTGTGTTACAGCCTGTAAAAATCTGCGGCAGCACAGCAGGAAAAATCACGGATGTCAACAGCGTAAACTTGCTGACATTCAAGACTTTTGCGGAATTGATCAATTTTTCATCCATATGGATGACACCGCCCATTGTACTTCCCAGAACGGGGAAAAATGTTGCCAAAAATATGACAAGAACGGAAACCGAATGGAACGTAGGCAACAGTGCGATCCCGTACGGAATATAAACGATCGGCGGAATCGAACCGAGAAACTTTGAAATATATGTAGCTGCATTTCCCAAACGTGTAAAGCAACCGAAAATCAGTCCGAGCGGTATGGCGATCACCGAGGCAAGGAAAAATCCCTCGAAAACCGTAATGACTGAACTTTTGATATTGTTCAGAATCGCGGTGTTATCCTCTGTGAACTGTACCAAAACACGTCCCGGCGGCGGAAAGAATACCTCACTGAGCAAATCGAATTTTGCTGTCAGCAGCGTCCATATGATCAGAAACGCATAGATAAACCCTACTATATCTTTGACAAGGTTAAAACCCTCCGCTTTTTTCAGCACAAAAGTCAGAACGATGACAAGCACCTCTATTCCGACCGCCAGCCATATCACATAAGACGAATGTGCTTCTTTATCTATTTTATCAGGCAGAAACTGCACTGCAATCAAAATGAAAAATAATAAATTCGTGATGGAAAGAAATCTTTTTCCGAGGTTCATATCACAACCTCCTCACCGCCGATACGGCTTGCAATGTCACTGTAAAACATTGCGATCAGCTCATTTCTGAACTTTCCGTATTCGCCCGTCTGCACCAGCGTTGAACGATTTCTCGGACGCTCAAACGGTACATTGATCTCTTTATATACGTGTCCGGGATTCGCCGTCAGCATTACGATCTTATCCGACAGCAAAATTGCCTCGTCAATATCGTGCGTTACAAAAACAACCGTTTTCTTTTCCTGTGTTCCGTCACCCTCCCACAGCTTCAGCAAAAGTTCCTGAAGAATGGTGCGGTTTTTTGCATCGATCGCACCGAACGGTTCATCCATCAACAATATTTTCGTATCCATCGCCAGCGCCCTTGCGATCGCAACACGCTGCTGCATACCGCCCGAAAGCTGTGACGGATATTTGTTTGCGAACTGTTCAAGCCCCACTTTTTCCAGAAACGTATCTGCAATATGATAACGTTCCTGCTTTGACAGTTCTTTTTTTGACTGCTTCACCGCAAAGGCAACATTTTTTCTTGCCGTCATCCACGGAAAAAGCGAATACTGCTGAAATACAACACCCCTGTCACGGCCTGTTCCCTTGATGGGAACATCATCTATCGTAATCCTTCCCGAAGTGGGAAAATTCAGCCCCTCCAATATACTGAGCAGTGTGCTTTTTCCGCAGCCGCTTGAACCGATCACACTGACAAACTGCCCCGATTCAACCGTAAAGCTGACATCTTTCAAAGCGGTAAATTTCTTTTTTCTTACCGTATAGTCAACCGTCAGATTCTGAACATTAATTCTGCTCAAACGGCAGCACCTCCAATAACAACATAGACTTCCTCCTGTTAACTCTCTGTCTTTCTTCTCCCAAAAAGCTGTTTTATGTATTGCTGCCCTGCCATACAGCAGGGCAGCGGTATCTATCAAAACATTATAGTTGATAACCCATTTTCCTTATTCGTATTTATCAAAATGCTCTTTCTGTTCTTTGTAGATCTTATCATCGGGATTTTCGGCGATCAGGCTGTCAAGTGCTTCCGAATAGATCTCGGTATCAAAGAGCTTTTCAAGGTCATAGTCCTTTTCCATATATCCGAATTCCAACAGATCGTTTTTCTGCTGTACACACGCCTGCTTGTCGGGGTCGGGGTTCGACCAGCTGTATCCGCCGTAAACCTCTACATTGATCTGGCTTTCGTCAATATCGATATACTTCTTAATGTCCTGAATCGTTTTTTCCTCATTCTCCTGACTGAATTTATAAGCTTTCAGCATTGCACGTTCCAGATGATAGAAGTAATTCGGGTTTTCCTTAAAGAACTTGGTAGAAGCGACCTGACGGCAGCAAGGCTGATTCTGAAGTGCTTCCTCGTCGGAGCAGTAGAATACAACATTATAACCCTGTGATTTTGCCAATGACGCAAACGGTGTATAAACACAAGCCGAATCAATATTGTTTCCTTTCAGTGCGGCAAACGCATCATTCATATTGGCAAAATAAACGATGTTAACTTTATCTTTGCCCTCGCCCACTTCAATATTGGCATTTTTCAAAAGAACACGAAGTTCATAGTCCATTACGGAGTTTTTCACCGAAGCAACGTTTCTTCCTTTCAGCACTTCCACACCGAGGTTATCTTTTCCGCCCGTATATTCCGACTTAATTACATAACCGTGACCGTTTGTCATCGCGCCTGCAAAAATCGTGATGTCACTGCCCTGACTCTGATAGATCTGTGCGGACAAAGCACCCATCAGTGCCATATCAAATTTTCCTGCTTCAAGGCTTGCCAGCATTGTCTGGTCTGTCTGAATCAAATTGACATCGGTAAAGCCTTCCTCAGCGAAATAGCCTTCCTCCTGTGCCACAAAAGCAAGCAAATGTGCCGTTGAGTTCAGATAGCCAATATTCAGACTGGTTTTTTCAAGCGGATGGTCACCGGATGAGTTTGAATCGGTTCCCGATGCCGCAGACGTTGCATTGCCTGAATTCTTTGAATCTGTGCTTTCCTCGGAATTACAGCCTGTCAATCCACAGACAGTCAGAGCGGCTGCCAGAAGCAGCGCCGTTAAAGCCCTTTTTGTGTTTTTCACTTCATTCACCTTTTCTTTATTTTTCATTGATATTTTCAAGCACAGCAGCACATTCGACATCGCTGCGGCAGCGGTATGGCAATCTCCTTACATCTTTGACAAATCTCTGTATTCATCTCTTTTTCCTCCCTTTGATTGATGTATCTATCATACCGTTAATCGCGAATTTTGTCTAATACCTGCTTGATATACGCACCTATTGACAAAATCTATAACCAACACCATTACAATACAGTCAGTCAATAAGCAAAAATCTGCGGTACCCGACAAAGGTATCGCGGATTTCCGGTCAAACCGTTATATGAAGAATTTGTCCTCCGTAAATCAGATTGGGTGTAATGTCGTTTTCTTTGGCGATCGCCTGATAAGTCGTATCATATTTGGAGGCAATTCCAGAAAGCGTATCACCGGGGCGCACGATATATGTGTAAGTTTTCTTTTGATGAATGACCTTTTCAAGATTCTTGACATCAACCGCCGCAATCATTTTTCCATTAATGCCGATAACGACCCTGTCGCCGCTGACTTCAATGACTTTGTATCTTTCATTGGGATATATCGTCAGCTTTTGCCCCGAATCACCGTCAATCGGGTCAATGACCTTTACCGTATCCCCTACCTGAAATTCCGTTTGATCCTGCTTATCATTTTCTCCCTCGCTGTGCTCCTCGTTTTGATTTTCGTCTTTCTCCTTATCCGTGTTTTCCTCCGTATCTTCCGCCGTATCGGTGTCCTGCTCCGTTTCTGTCAGCATATAATCAAGGTTAATGTCGCTGTTGATTCCACTGACTGCACCGCTGTTCCCTACTTTATACTGCCAGAAGGAACAGTTATAGGAGGGCTGTGACACATTCCACTGCGCAAGCCAAAGTTCATATTTTCCAAGAAGCTCATCTTTATATACATAATTTTCCAGCCAATTCGGATTCATATAAATTCCTGCTCTGTAACCAGCTTTGCTGATATAGTCGCAAAAGGTCTTTGCAATATCCGTACAAGTCCGCTTTCCCGTCTGCGCCGTCGAACTGTTTTCCAGATCATAAAATACAGGCAATTCAAGAGTATGACCTTTCATACACGAAAGACAATACTTCGCTTCTTTGAGTGCATCGGCGGTACTTTTTGCATAGGAATAATGATAAACACCGCAGGGAATCTTTTTACTTTGAAAACCTTTGATGTTTCTGTCAAATTTGCTGTCCTTCTGCCCCGACTGCCAGCCGTAGCTGCTGCGTATGATGGCAAATGTCACTTCCTCTTTGCTGATCTTGTCAAAGTCGATATTTCCCTGTGCATATGAAACGTCTATGCCGCGTTTTTCCGCCATACAAAAACCTCCTAAAATTTGTATCGTCTAATACCTATGCTTTGTCAAAACAAATTTATGAATAACATTTGATATTATTTTGATTTTGCGGTAAAATAAGAAGGTAGTTTAATCATTCGTAACTCACAATTCCGTTCATCCTTCTTTGCGGCTGCAAAACCTCCCACGGTTTCCCGCAGGGCAATTATGAATTATGAATTATGAATTATGAATTAGTAATGAGAGGATGTATTTAATTTGAACGAAACCATTAGAACAGAATTGTCAGAACTTCGCAGGAAGATCATTGAACGGGAGTTTGAGAACCTGAATGATATGCAGCGTCAGGCGGTATTTTCGACAAAAGGACCGCTTTTGATCCTTGCAGGAGCAGGAAGCGGAAAAACAACCGTGCTCGTCAACCGCACCGCCGCTATTCTCCGTTGGGGCGAAGCATACGAAAGCGATGAGGTTTACGGCGAATATACCGAAAGCGAAATAGAGATGATTCGGGCTGCCGCAGAAGGAACTGCCGCTTTATCTGATGAACTTGCTGATAAACTTTCTGTTTCAAAGGTAAACCCGTGGAGAATACTCGCGATCACTTTCACCAACAAGGCGGCAAACGAGTTAAAAGACCGTATTTGCAGCAAGGTCGGTGACATCGGAAACGATGTCTGGGCATCGACTTTCCATTCTGCCTGTACAAGGATCTTACGCCGCTACGGTGACAATCTCGGTTATTCCAACCATTTTACCATATATGACACGGACGACCAGAAACGACTGCTGAAAGATTGTATCAAGTCGCTCCGCATTGACGAAAGAATGATACCTGCCAAAAGCGTTCTTGCCGCTGTTTCCCGTGCCAAGGACGAAATGATCACACCGAAAAAATACAAGGATAATGCAGGCAGCGACCAACGCTTACAGAATATTGCAAAAATCTATGCCTTGTATCAGCAAAGACTGCTTGCGTCAGACGCAATGGACTTTGATGACATTATTTTCAATACGGTTCTGCTTTTCCAAGAATGTCCCGATATTCTGGAGAAATATCAAGACCAGTTCAAGTACATAATGGTTGACGAATATCAGGACACCAACCGACTGCAATATGAACTTGTCAGGCTTCTGGCGGCAAAGCATCAGAATCTTTGTGTCGTCGGTGACGATGACCAGAGCATTTACAAATTCCGCGGCGCTACCGTCAGCAATATTCTGGAATTTGAAAACGATTATGATAATGCCCGTATCATCAAGCTGGAACAAAACTACCGTTCCACCAAAAATATCCTGACCGCTGCCAACCACGTGATCAAGAACAATTCCGTCCGTCACGAAAAATCCCTTTGGACACAGAACGAACAGGGCGATAAGATCACCTGGTACACCGCAAGCGACGAATCGGACGAGGGCGGATTTATTGCCAAAACCATTCATTCCCTGAAAACAAAAGACAACCTCTATTCCGATTTTGCGGTTCTGTACCGTATGAATTCACAATCGCAGGTGCTGGAACGTACTTTTGTGCGTTCGGGTATTCCGTATAAGATCATCGGTGGTCACCGCTTTTATGAACGCCGTGAGGTCCGTGATATGATGGCATATCTGAATGTTATCAGCAACCACCACGACAACAGCCGTCTGAAAAGAATCATCAATGTTCCGAAGCGCGGTATCGGTGACACAACGATCAATCAAATTGAAGAAATCGGCAACACACTCGGTCAGAGTATGTATGAAACCTTACAGCAGAGTGACCAATTCGAGGCGCTGGCACGAAGCAAGGACAAATTGGACGCCTTTTTGGAACTGATCGATGATTTCAGCGATATGCTGGACGATATGCCGATTTCCGAAATGTATGAAAAGATGATCGAGCGAATCGAATACGAGCCGTTTATCCGCAAGCAGAGTGAGCGCGGCGAAGCTGCCGTTGAAAATATCCACGAGCTGAAATCCAGCATTATGCAGTACGAAGAAGAATATGGAGAGGAAGCTACACTCCAAGGATTTCTGGAAGAAGTCGCCTTAATGACCGATATTGATTCCTACAATGATACCGAGGACGAGGGAAAAGTCCTTTTGATGACGCTTCATTCCGCAAAAGGTCTGGAATTTACCAATGTGTTTATTCCGGGAATGGAAGAAAATATGTTCCCTGGTTTTTCCGCTGCCCAGTCCGACGAAGATCTACAGGAGGAGCGCCGTCTGGCTTATGTGGGAATCACGAGAGCAAAGAAAAATCTGTTTTTGATCAATTCCGAAAGCCGTATGCTGTTCGGTCACACCACCAGAAACCGTCCCTCGCGTTTTTTAAACGAACTTCCCGAACCGATCGTTGAGCATAAGAAAAAAGAAATCGTCCGCAACCCCAACATCAATATTCCCGAACCAAAAGCAGTCCGCCGTGCCGACATTGCCAAAAGCAAGGTCATCACAACAGGCGTTGCGCAAAAACCGACCATCACCTACACAGTCGGTATGCGTGTATCGCACAAAACCTTTGGCGAGGGTGTCATTTTAAGTGCAAAGCCGATGGCGAAGGACAGTATGCTCGAAATCGCGTTTGATTCCGTAGGAACCAAAAAACTGATGGCTTCCTTTGCCAATCTGACGATACTCTGATTATTTTTAGGTGGTGAAATTATGCCTGCCGTTGTTTCACATTATCTTCTTGCGGAAAGCGTATTTGATACCCTTTCGCAGTCCTGCCCGAATCTCGCCCTTGACCGCACGGCATTCCTATGGGGCGCGTCGGGTCCCGATATTTTTTTCTCACACAGACTTTTCCCGTGGCAAAGAGGAAAAAGCCTCCGCACAACAGGCACGGAAATGCACAACACGCCTGCCGATAAGATCATCAACTATTTTATGTCTTATGCCCGCAACAAAAGCGACGACATCGCTGCAAGTTATACTTTCGGCTTTGTCACGCATTATGCATTTGACAGCACCGCACACCCGTTTGTCCTGTATTTTGCGAATAAAATGTCGGAAAAACAGCCGTTCAAGCACAAGTCCATCTGCCACAACGAAATAGAATCGGCGCTGGACACAATGCTGCTCAAGCTTGAAAAAAACGAGCGTATCTCGGACTTCAAGCTCCAGTCAACGTCACCGCTTGATGAGGAAGTCAACCGAGTGATCGCCGAGCTTTACCATTCTTATTTTCTTGCAGAAAAAAACAAGAACATATCCGTTGAAACAATGTTGGAGGTACAGCAGGACTGGAACAAAGGGCTTTCACTTCTGAACGACAGCCACCAAATCAAAAAATCCGCTGCCAAAGCCGGTGAAAAGATACTGAATCTTTCCCCGATGCTGTCACCGATCTTCCGCACCCCTCACCCCAATCTAAAAAACGACTATGCCAATGTCAAACACACGGAATGGATTGCGGAAACCAACGGACAACCCCATCACGAAAATTTCTTTGAGCTTACCGAACAGGCAACCAAACTTTCGTTACAGCTGATCGCCATCTTAATGTCGGGTGAGAAGATTCCCCGTTCCAAATGCGAAGCGAGTTTTTCGGGACATTAACAAAATTTAAAAACACAGGAAACGCCGTCCAAAGGGATTCTATCATTCCCTATGGACGGCGCGGTTTTCACTTGATTCCTTTTTGTAGATCTTTGTAACAGAACGCTAAATTGTCATTACTTTCTTATGATCTGTACGGCGCATTGGTTGTTTTTGATACTTACGGTGGTGCCGCCGCGTTTGTGTTCGCCGTCCAAAGCCCAGTCAAGCGGTTCTTCACAATAAAACTTGATGTCCGAGGCGTGAAACAACTCGATATTTTCGTTTTTGAAAGAACGGTTGATCATTGAAAAGCCTGTCGCAAAAGCATTGAAAAGATTTTTCGGACGCTTGATCAGCATTACTTCATATTTGCCGTCCGCAAAATCAACCATATTGCTTTCAAAATGAAAGGTTCCCGCAACGGAGGTCGAATTTGTCACCGAACCGAAAACATATTCATTTTCATATTCTTTGCCGTCTGCTTCTACTTTGATCTGATAACTCCGGATTTTATTCAGCGATTTGATGGCACCGAATACATAAGCGGCGTGACCAAACATATTTTTGGCTTTTCTGGGTGTATTATACGAAACCTCGGTGAAAGCCCCGAACGACGCAATATAGACAAAGTATCCGTCATCAAAGCTTCCCACATCAAACGGTTTTGCCTGTTCCGTAATGATGGTTTTGGCAGCTTTTTTTGAATTGCTCGAGAGCCTCAAACTGGAGGCAAGGTCGTTTGTTGAGCCTGTGGGGATATAACCGAGAGGCGGTGCGTTTTCCAGCTTCATCATACCGCCGATAATTTCGTTTACCGTACCGTCGCCGCCGCAGCAGGCAACAATATCAAAATCCTTTGCGTGTTCTTTGACAAGAAATTCCGCACCGTATTCGGGCGAGGTAAAATAGGTGGCAACCTCATATTTGTGTTTCGCAAAAACCTCCGCAATATCCGATACAGATGTTTTTTTATACTTCATTCCTGCTTTGGGATTGACGATAAGCATCACTCTTTTTTTGGGTTTCAAACGTTTTTTCTTTTTAAACGCCAATCAAAATCCCTCCCAAAAAGAAACGTTTTTTCATCGGATGGACTGCGTTTATTTCGCAATAAATCCGATTTTTTTCATCGCTTTGTCCAGTGTGCGCTGTGACAGTTTCAGGGCAAACTCCGAACCCTTTCTGTACTGCTCCACAAGATAGTCTTTATTGTTGATATAGTCGTTAAATCTTTCCTGAATCGGTCTTAACTCCTCAATGACCGCTTCACCGACTGCCGCCTTGAAATCACCGTAGCCTTTTCCCTCAAATTCCGCCGTTATTTCCTCTGAGGTTTTGCCGGTAACGGCACTCATAATTCCTATCAGGTTGTTGATACCGTCTTTGCCCTCACCGACACAAACAACCGTATCGGAATCGGTAACAGCACGTTTGAATTTTTTCATTATGGTTTCGGGCTTGTCAAGGACAGCTACCCACGAATTGACATTTTCATCGGATTTGGACATCTTCTTTGTCGGATCCTGGAGCGACATTACTCTTGCGCCGACCTGTGCAATGTACGGTTCGGGAAGTTTGAAGGTATTTCCGTAAATTCCGTTAAAACGTTCGGCAATGTTTCTGGCGATTTCCAGATGCTGCTTCTGGTCGGCACCGACGGGCACCATATCTGCCTGGTACAAAAGAATATCGGCAGCCATCAGCGTCGGATAGGTAAACAGACCTGCGTTGACATTGTCGGAATGTTTCTGTGATTTGTCCTTGAACTGTGTCATTCTGGAAAGCTCTCCGAACTGAGTATAGCAGTTGAGGAGCCACGCCAGTTCTGCGTGTGTGTGAACGTGGCTTTGAATAAATACGGGACTTTTTGTCGGGTCAATGCCGCACGCAAGAAGCAAAGCATACGCGTTCAGAATATTTTGTCTGAATGTTTTGGGCTCCTGACGAACCGTGATCGCGTGAAGGTCTGCAACGGCAAAAATACAGTGATAGTCCTCCTGAAGCTTGACCCAGTTGCGCAATGCGCCGAGGTAGTTGCCGAGTGTGATGGTTCCGCTCGGCTGAATCGCACTCAATATTACTTTTTTCTTTTCTGTCGTTTCGGGCATATTATAAAATCTCCTTTGCCAGTTCTCCAAGTATTTTGATACCTTTTTCAAGCTGTTCGTCTGTCGGTGTGGAAAAGTTGATCCTGAAACAACTGCTCTGTTCGCTTTCGTCCGTAAGGAAAGCGTTGCCGGGAACAACGCAAACTTTCCGCAGAACTGCTTGTTTGCAGAAATCTGTCATATCCACACCGTCAGGCAGTTTACACCATATAAACAGACCGCCTTCGATCGGCTGATAGGTGATCTGATTCGGAACCAGATATTTGTCGAGAAGTTCCATACAGAAGTTGGCTTTCTTCCTGTAAATCTCCCGAAGTTTTTCAAGATGTGCCTGAAAATCGTACTCTGTCATAAATTTCTCGGCAACCATTTGTGCCCATACATTTGTATGCACGTCCTCGCCCTGCTTACACACGATCATTTTCTGAACGATCTCTTTCGGTGCGACAACAAAGCCCAGACGCATACCCGGTGAAAGAATTTTTGAGAACGAACCTGCATAGGCAACGATTCCGTCCTTATCAAGTGATTTGATGGAAGGAATATTTTCGCCGCTGATCCGTAATTCTCCGTAAGGATTGTCCTCCAGAATCATTGTGTTGTATTTTTTTGCCAGTTCATAAATTTTCTGACGCTTTTCAAGGCTTGTTGTCACACCCGACGGATTCTGAAAATTCGATATGATATAAATGAAGCGGACATTTTGTTCCGTTTGGAGCGCTTTTTCCAGACACGCCAGATTCATACCGTCACTTTCCAGCGGAATACCGCAAAGACGTGCATTGTAGGAACGGAACGAATTCAGCGAACCGATAAAGCTCGGCGCTTCGCATATCACCGTATCACCTTCGTTCACAACGGATTTGGTGATAAGATCCATTACCTGCTGCGCGCCCGATGTGATAATGATTTCGTCATTTTCGCTGCCGATGTTCTGTCTTTTCATATACGCGGCAACTGCTTTCCGCAAAGGGGTATAACCCTCGGTAACGCTGTACTGAAGTGCCGCAACGGGATTTTCAGTCAGGATCCTGTTCGAGATTTCTGCGATTTCCTTGGTCGGAAACGCTTCCGGAGCAGGATTTCCTGCCGACAGCGATACAACGGACGGGTCGGCGGCATATTTAAAAATTTCTCTGATTGCCGACGGTTTCAAGGTTTTTACTCTTTCGGACAATATATATTCCATACAAACCCTCTTTTCAAAAACTATAATAAATCATTATACCACATCTTCACACAAACTGCAATTCGGAATTCAAAATTTTGTTTGTTTTCATTGAGCGATAAATAAATGCTATTGCCGGTTATCAAGAAGTGATATTGGACAGCATAGGGATTTTGTCATATAATGATGATTGTAATTAACCGTCTGACAGGGAAAGGAGGAATGGTAATATGAAAAGGAGTAAGATATGGTTGGTTCTCATTGCGGCAGCAGCAGCCGTTTGTCTGCTGACCGCCTGCGGAGAGGATACCAAACAGAGTGAACCCACAGCCGCAAGTGTTCCGACCGTTTCGGCAACGGAAAGCAGTGACTGCTGTGCGGACAAGTCGGATTCCGAAAGCAGTGAGGACGACTGCTGTAAGAATAAGGAAAAATCAGAAAGTTCAGCAGACTATTCCGTACCGGAGGGCGCCGACGCCTGCTGTACGGGAGGTTAAAAGCGATTTTTGTATCAAATAAATGCAACTAAATGCAACAAAAACGGACATAGGCTGTCAAAGGCTTATGTCCGTTTTTGTGTGCAGTTGTGCCATTGATGGGGAAATCGCTTGACATTTGCCAAATTGTTATGTATCAGGCGTAATATATATAATTCATATTATATAATATGAAAATTGATATGAATTGAAGGTTATTCGATATAGCAACGAAATGGATGATAATGATTTTTGATTGGTAATGTTGACATAGCGAAAAAGGGATGTTAAACTTAAAACATAGTTAGCCGATATGTATTATGTGTATTTGTTCGGCACAGATTTTCAGGAAATGAGGCATTATTATGAAACAGTTGATCGTTGTAAACAAAGCACCCGTTAAAAAAGTGGAAAATAACTGTTGTCTGTGCTGTTGTTGCTGTACGGGCGGATTTGTCGTATGAAAAAAATACAGTGACAGAACACTTCCGTCCGTAGTTCGGTTGAATACCGGTTATGGGCGGATTTTATTTTAACGAGGTGAAAAAATAATGATTGCTTCACAGGAGAGCATTACGGCAAAGCTTTGCTCCTTTGCCCGTGCGTACCACTCCAATGTTGTAAGACAGAAAATATTTGATGACTACTTAGCATATGACCTGATGGGACGTGAGGAATACGAAGAAATCGGTCAGTTGGTCGAAAATGATTTTCAGATCGGCTCTTTCGACAAAAACAGAACCTTTTCCCAAAACGGCGTGATACGGAAGCTGAACCACTATATCACACCCATTCCTCTTTCAAGAATTGCGTTTGCGGAAAAACAGCTTGAAAAGTTCGCGGAAATACACGGTCAATGTCAGTACGTGATATGCGGTGCAGGAATGGACACCTTTTCGTTCCGAAACGAAAATCCCGCTATTCGCATTTTTGAGCTTGACCATCCCGATACACGAAAGTATAAACTTGAAAAAATCAAAAAGCTGGAATGGATCATTCCCGATAACGTCCGCTTTGTGGCGATCGACTTTGCCAAAGACGATATGCTAGAAGTGCTGGAACGTTCGGGCTTTGACAGAAATATTCCTACGTTTTTTGCCATTTTGGGCGTTGCCTATTATCTGACGTTTCCCGTTTTTGCAAAGACCCTGAGTGATATAGCGAATTTATCGCCAACTGGGAGCCGTGTGGTATTTGATTATCCCGACGAAACAACGTTCTCGGAAAATGCCGCCAAAAGGGTCGGCACACTGGCAAAAATCACCGCACAACTGGGAGAACCGATGCTTCACGGTTTTTCATATCGGGAGCTGGAAGCGGCACTGTTAAGATACGGTTTTCGTATCAGTATTCACGAAACGCCGCAGTCAATACAAAAACAATTCTTTGACAACAGGACAGACGGTCAGAGAGCATTTGAAAACATACATTTTATATTAGCAGAGAAAAAGGAGAAAAACAAAATGAGTTCCTATATTTTTTCATCAGAATCGGTAACAAAAGGACACCCCGACAAAGTAAGCGACATCATCTCGGATTCCATCCTTGATGCATATATCGCCAAAGACCCCAACGCCCACGTTGCAGCGGAAACCGTTGTCAAAAACAATACCATCTTCGTTGTCGGAGAGGTTTCTTCTACGGCTGAGATCAATACGGAAGCTGTGATCAGAAATGCTGTCAGAAGTATCGGTTATACCAAAGAGGAATACGGCTTCAATGCCGATACAGCAGAGATCATACTGCGGTTGGACAGACAGTCGCCCGATATTGCACAGGGCGTCAACAATGCCCTTGAAACACGCAGTACCGATGCCGAAGAAGAGATCGGGGCAGGCGATCAGGGTATCATCTTCGGCTTTGCAACGGACGAAACGGAGGATTATATCTCCCTTGCCGCTTCTCTTTCGCATAAGCTTGCCAAAAGACTTTCCGATGTTAGAGAGGACGGAACACTTGCCTATCTTCGTCCCGACGGCAAAACACAGGTATCTGTAAAGTATGTGGATAATAAGGCGGCTGCGCTTGATACGGTTCTGGTTTCGGCACAGCACGACCCCGATGTGACACAGGAGAAAATCAGAGAAGATATTATCGAATATGTCATCAAACCGGTCGTTCCCGAATATCTGTTAGATGAAAATACCAGAATTCTTGTCAATCCGACAGGACGATTTGTTATCGGCGGTCCCGTAGGCGACAGCGGCTTGACGGGAAGAAAAATTATTGTTGACACCTACGGCGGTGCGGCACGTCACGGCGGCGGTGCCTTCTCCGGAAAAGACCCGACAAAGGTTGATAGAAGTGCCGCTTATGCCGCAAGATATATCGCTAAAAATATTGTTGCCGCAGGACTGGCAAAAAAAGCGGAAATTCAGCTTGCCTATGCGATAGGCGTTGCTTCTCCTGTTTCGGTCAATGTAGAAACGTTCGGTACGGGAATCGTTGATGATGAAGAACTGAACAAGGCGATCACAGAACTGGTCGACCTTCGCCCGAAAGCCATTATCAACAGGCTTGCACTTCGCAATCCGATCTATGCAAAAACCGCTTCTTACGGTCATTTCGGCAGAGAGGGCTTTTCTTGGGAGGAAACAGACCTTGCCGATTCTTTGAAGGAATATTTCGGCGCAAACCTTGCGGAGGCGGTATAATGAAAAAAATTGCCAGCTTTACCGTTGACCATAACAAGCTTGACCCCGGAGTGTATATTTCGCGCATTGACGGCGATGTTATCACTTATGATATCAGAGTGAAAAAGCCCAATCAGGGAGATTATCTTTCAAATCCCGCACTTCATACCATTGAACATCTTTTTGCGACCTATGCCAGAAACAGTGAGCTGTCGGACAGTGTGATCTATTTTGGTCCTATGGGCTGCCGAACAGGATTTTATCTTCTTCTTCGTGACAGCGTTTCCAAAAAGCGGGCTTTGACGCTGATTCAAGACACATTTGAATTTATCCAAAACTACAGCGGCGAGATCCCCGGCAGCGACAAAAAGGAATGCGGAAATTACCTTGAACACGATTTGTATTCCGCGAAAGAGGAAGCAAAAGAATATTTAAAAGTAATCACCAACTTAACAGACAATGACCTTGAATATGAAACTAATCAAAGGAGAATCAACAATGTCGGAATATCATAACATCGAATCCGCCCTCATTCACGGCGGTATTTACGGAGATCCACATACAGGTGCGGTGAACGTACCGATCTATCAGACTTCTACGTATGAACAGCACGGGCTGGGCAACAATACGGGATGGGAGTATTCACGCACGGGAAATCCGACCCGTGCGGCACTGGAAGCACTGATTGCGGAACTGGAAAGCGGCAAGGCAGGCTTCGCCTTTGCGTCCGGTATGGCAGCGATCACGGCTGTTTTAAGCTTGTTCGATACAGGCGATAAGGTGATCATTTCCAGTAATGTCTATGGAGGAACGTTCAGAGTTCTCGATAAGGTTTTCAATCATTTCGGAATCGGCTATTCGATAGAAGATACGACTAATATAGAACTTCTTGAAACTAAGATCACGCCCGATGTCAAAGCAATCTTGATCGAAAGCCCTGCCAATCCGCTTCTGACGATCACCGATATTGCGGCGGTGTCGGAACTGGCGCACAAACATCAACTCCTTTCGATCGTTGACAATACTTTTATGACGCCGTATATCCAGCGTCCGATCGAGTTAGGCGCGGATATTGTCGTTCATAGTGCGACGAAATATCTCGGCGGACATAGTGACCTTGTAGCAGGTCTGGTAGTGGTAAACGATGAAACATTGGCACAGCGTCTGGCGTTTATTCAGAATTCAACGGGCGGCGTGGCAGGGCCTTTTGATTCGTTCCTGCTGATAAGAGGAATCAAAACGCTCGGTGTTCGTCTTGACCGCCACGTTGACAATGCCGAAAAAGCTGCCGAACATCTTCAGAATCATCCGGCGGTCAAAAAGGTTTATTATCCGGGCTTGCCAGACGCACAGGGCTACGAGATCAACAAGCGTCAGGCAAAAAACGGCGGCGCAATGATTTCCTTTGAGCTGAAAGAAAACTACAATATCAAAACATTCTTTTCTTCTTTGCAGCTGATCGCACTGGCGGAAAGTCTGGGCGGCGTGGAAAGTCTTGTCTGCCATCCTGCTTCAATGACACACGCATCCATTCCGTATGAGGTTCGCCAGAAAGTAGGCATTACGGACGGACTGATCAGACTTTCCATAGGAATTGAAAATATTGACGATATTCTTTCAGACCTTGACAGAGCGATTGCCGAAAGCGGGGAATCATAATGGCTTATTATCACTCTATGCAGGAGCTGATCGGCAATACACCGCTTGTCAGGCTGAATCACATTGACGTTCCCGAAGGCGTGAATCTGATCGCTAAGTTGGAACTTTACAATCCGTCGGGAAGCGTCAAGGATCGCATAGGAAAATATATGATCGAGGACGCCGAGAAAAAAGGGCTGCTGAAAAAGGGAGGAACAATCGTAGAGGCGACCGCCGGCAATACGGGATTGGGGATCACGTTTGCAGCGCTCAACAAGGGTTATCGGATCATACTGGTCGTTCCGACAAAATTTTCCGAGGAAAAACAAATTCTTCTTCGTGCGTTGGGGGCTGAGATCGTGAACACCCCCAGAGAGGAAGGAATGCTCGGTGCTGCCGGCAAAGCCGAGGAATTGCGCAGAACGATTGAAGGAGCCGTTACACTGAAACAGTTTGAAAACAAGTCGAATCCGCTGGCACACTATGAAACCACAGGCCCCGAAATATACGAAGATCTAAAGGGAAAAATCGACTATGTTGTTTTGGGCGCAGGCAGCGGCGGAACTTATACGGGTATTTTAAAATATCTGAAAGAACGTGACCCGAACATTCAAGGTGTTCTTGCCGACCCCGTGGGTTCAACAATGGGCGGCGGCAGTCACGGCGATTATGAGATTGAGGGAATCGGCAATGATTTTATCGCGGATACAATGGATATGTCACTTGTTGATAAGATCATCAAGGTGAGTGATCAGGAAGCCTTTGACGGAACAAAAGAGCTGGCGAAAAAAGAGGGAATTTTTTCGGGCTCGTCATCGGGTGCGGCTTTGGCAGCGGCAAAAAAATTGGTCACGCTTGGGGGAGTGCAAGGCAATATTGTTATTGTTTTGCCCGACAGGGGCGACAGATATTTCACTAAGCATATTTACGAATAAAGCCATATAAAGGTCTGTAATTGTGCTTGTTATTACGAAAGGACGGTAAAAATGACGCTACAGCAAATCTACTATGCCATTGCAATAACCGAAAGCGGTTCTTTTAACAAGGCGGCAGAAAATCTTTATGTTTCACAGCCGTCACTGACAAGTGCGATCCACGACCTTGAAAACGAAATAGGAATAACGATATTTCACAGGAGCGGCAAGGGCGTATCTCTTACCAACGACGGCAGCGAATTTATCGCTTATGCGCGCCAACTGTACAATGTGTATGAAAATCTTACCGACAAATACGGCAAAAACGGAACACTGAAAAAGAAATTCGGTGTTTCCGCACAGCACTATTCGTTTGCGGTCAAGACCTTTGTGGAAATGGTCAAGCGGTTCAATACCGCCGAGTATGAATTTGCGATACGTGAAACAAAAACAAAGGAAGTCATTGATGATGTCAGCAGTTCCAAAAGCGAGATCGGCATTTTATATCTGAGTGATTTCAACAGAAATATAATGAACAAGTTGTTTAAATCCAATGATTTGGAATTTTACAAACTGATCGACTGTAGTGCCTATGTTTATTTGTGGAAGGGTCATCCGCTCGCGAACAACAGCTATATCAGTATGGCGGATCTGGCGGATTATCCGTGTCTTTCATTTGAGCAGGGAAACAGCAGTTCGTTTTATTTTGCGGAGGAAATCTTAAGCACCAATGAATATACACGGACGATCAAAGCGAATGACCGTGCCACAATGCTGAATCTGATGGTAGGCTTAAACGGCTATACTTTGTGTTCGGGCATTATATGCGAGGAACTGAACGGCACGGACTATGTTGCCATTCCCTTTAAGGAGGATAACGCCAACCATAACAGCAATATGGAGATCGGCTATATCATCAAGAAAAATCAGGTCTTGACCAAAATGGGCAAAATTTACATAGAAGAAACCGAGAAGTATCTCAACAGTATCACCAAACGAAAAAATCTGAATGAAAAACCCGTAGCATAACAGAAAAATATCCTCCGGATACGCCGGAGGATATTTTTCTGCTGTGTCCCTTACAAAAATTCATTGATACAGAGGTAAGCTGATTGAGATTTGTTCCCTGTTGTTTCATCTCAGCAATTAAAGGAATATAGCCCTTTTTCGATGTGCCACACAAACCGTATGACACCAGACATACCTATATTTCTATGCTAACAGAAAAAGAAGTATCGCTAACAATGATGAAAAAGATTGTCGGACACTCCAGTGCTATGTCGCTGACGGAAAGAGTATATACTCATGTTAATGTGCAGGAGTTGTTGGATGCGATAAACAAAATATAGTGGATCAGACGGCTGTGCCTGAGAGGGGCAGCCGATAGTTTTACATTTCCACGGGGCATATATCATAATCCCCATATTCTTCAAATTCGTACTTACCGCATATAGGACATTTCATTTTCATTCTCCTAAAAACTACGAAAACTATTGAAAAATAAAATTATATATACAATCTGCCAACAACTTAGCAAACAGTGGCGGTACAGCATTACCAATCATTTTATAATCTAAAGCTGTTTTTGTAATAAATTCGTAATCATCAGGAAAAGTTTGTAATCTTGCTGCTTCTCTGACTGTTATTGTCCTAAGTTGTCTGGGATCAGGGTGAATATGTCTCAAACCATCTTTGTACAGATGTGCAGGAATAGTATTGCTTGGTTCATCCCAACGGATTACATGATATTTGTGGATATTAGACACTTTACCTGTTACACTTGTATATAATTGCTTTAATGCATCAGTTGATACGTATTCCATTCTGCCAGATTCAATATCCTCTGTAAGAAGTTTAAATATTTTAATATCTCTTTTACTACTAAAACGAGGAATGTGATTTTTGACAGTAAAATTACTGCCAGGAAAAGAATGGGAATAATTTTTACCGCCTATTTTCTTAGGAGTTTCAAGAGGAACTAAAACCGGCAAATCAGAAATGGCTTCTCTAACCGTTTTCGGTTTTAAAACTTTTTTTGATGGCAGAATTTCGGTATAAAACTTTTCCAATAACTGATTAGGATTACTGAAAGAATCTCTTTTAAGTGCAAGAATAATAACTCTGCTTCTTTTCTGAGGGATGCCGTATTCCGTAAAATCGATTATTGCATTTGAAAGATCATTAAGAATTACATACCCTGACTCATTGAATTTTTCTTTTATTGTGTCAATAATCAAATGTTCTCCGTTACCAGGTTTTGCACTGAGAATACCGGGAACATTTTCAAAAACGAAAGCTTTGGGTTTATAGTGCTTAACAATTTCTATATAATTTTCAAATAGGTAGTTACGATAATCGTTTTTCATTCCGTCTTTGTCTCTTATTCGACCAGCAACGGAGTATGCCTGACATGGCGGACCGCCAATTATTAAATCAACGGTTCCGCCATATTCTTTTACAAGTACATCAAGTCCCTCAGATGTACCATAAACAGGATCATTCCATCCATTTATAAGTTCTTCCGTTCTTTGAATGTCAAACTGTATTACCCTTTTGTCAGCATCATTATATTTCCATTTTTTTTGGAGATTATGTCTGAGCGTATCGCAAGGAGCCTTGTCCCACTCAATACAAGCAATAGTGTTATAATGACCAGATTGTTTAAATCCTTCCGTTAATCCCCCACAACCAGCAAAAAGGTCAATCGTATTAACCATCGCCATCCTCCTTTGAAATAATCGATTTAACAGCAAGTCCTAAATGGTAACCTAATAATGGGGGTACAGCATTACCAACTTGTCTATATTGTTGTGTTCTTGTTCCGGTAAATACAAAATCATCCGGAAAAGACTGTAAACGAGCATTTTCTCTTACAGTAGGTACTCTGTTATATTCATAATGAAAATGATTTCTGTGACCTGTATCAATAGTTCTTGAAGGCTTGTTTCCATCGTATCTTGTCCAAGCTTCATGAAATTTACGACTTTCACCTACTCCTTGTGGCAAGTCCTTATAATTTCCTCCTTCAGGAACAAGAGCTATAGTATCTTTTACCATTTGAGTATGATTGGTTGCTGTATGGTTATGTAAAATCTTGCAATTACCACGCATTAACCGCTGATATTCGGTTTTCGGTTCGGAACAATACTCACTTTCCTCCTGACCAAGTGTTTCTGTTAATGCAGGAAGATCACTTAGTGCATCACGGCAAGTTCTGTAATTATCAGTGGTGAATTTAGGCTCAGGAAAATAAGGTATCCCATAGTCTTTACGAATCCCCATAAATATAAGTCTTTTTCTCATCTGGGGAACACCATAATCTGCTGCTAAGAGAATTTTGCATTCTACATTATAGCCAAGAGCCTGAAAGCGTTTCAAGATTTCGCCTTTGATTTGGCCATTATAAAGCGTAGCCATACCGGGAACATTTTCAATGATAAACGCCTTTGGATTGTATTGTTTTACAACTTCAAAAACTGCTAAATACAATTTATTTCTCTTATCATCAAAGTTTCTTGGTCCGGTAAGAGAGAACCCCTGACAAGGAGGACCGGCAATAATTATATCTATTTGACGATTACCGGCAATTTCCTTTATTTTATCAAAAGTTTCCTGCTTCGATAGGTCTGCATTTAGAGCTACTGCTCCATCATGGTTTAATTTAAAGGTGTTAAGAGCAGCAGTATCATTATCAATACCAACAATTACATCAAACCCAGCATCCATAAATCCTTTTGATAAACCACCACAACCCGCAAACAAATCAATAGCATACATTTGTAATAACTCCTTATAATCTTCCGGTTGTCAAGAACAACCCATAAACATTTTCTCTGTGATATTTTA
>CADCRH010000022.1 GCA_902803805.1 uncultured Ruminococcus sp. | reverse complement strand
GCGGAGACGGTGGGATTCGAACCCACGAGCCCTTGCGGGCTACCTGATTTCGAGTCAGGCCCGTTATGACCACTTCGATACGTCTCCATCGATGTCAATTCCAAAATCGGAAATGGATGTGTATTTAATGATATGTCAAAATAAAAATTATTGATTATTCTGACTTGCAGACTAACAATATTATTTTATCCGTTTTCGGTTCAATTGTCAATAGATTTTTTTGATTTAATCTTAAATTTTGCAAAAATGATGTCAGTGAAGTTTCAGAAAGCGGCGATTGCGGTAAAGTTTGTTGATTGATTGTGTAAAACTACTTGATTATTTTTTGGTAATAGGTTAATATATTTATATCTTAATTACAGAGAGGACGATATTATGGCACAGAATCCCATCGTTACGATCACAATGGAAAATGGTGACATTATTAAAGCAGAGCTTTATCCCGAAATCGCACCGAACACGGTCAACAACTTTATCAGCCTTATTAACAGTCACTTCTATGACGGACTTACGTTCCACAGAGTCATCTATAATTTTATGCTTCAGGGCGGCTGCCCCGAAGGAACCGGTACCGGCGGTCCCGGCTATCATATAAAGGGTGAATTTTCACATAACGGCTTTGAAAACAATTTGAAGCATACACCGGGCGTCTTGTCAATGGCTCGTACGAAGATCCCCGATTCGGCAGGTTCACAGTTCTTTATTATGCACAAGTCCGCACCTCATCTTGACGGTGAATATGCCGCATTCGGCAAGGTAACTGAGGGTATGGACGTTGTTAATAACATTGCGGAATGTGATACAGACTTTTCCGATAAACCGCTTGACCCGCAAGTAATGAAAACCGTAACCGTTGAAACGTTCGGTGTGGAATATCCTGCTCCCGAAAAGAAATGATAAAAATACAGAATCTGCCGCACTTTATTGCTGAGTGCGGCAGATTTTTTATTGAACTGTCAGATCTTTTTCATCCGAAGCATTTACCGCGAGATGAAAGTGATTTTTCATCTCTTATGTTGAATTTTGTCGAATTCTATAGTATTATTATAACAAAATATCAAGGGCGGTGGTAGATATTTTTAACAAAAATATGAATAATAAAATTCTGAATTCGACGATCTCGCTTACAGCCGTGATCCTATTTTTTATTTCCGTGTATTTGGTTCCCTATGAGGCTTCGGGCACTGACTACAAATTCATCAGGATCCATAACGGTTTTTATATGATAAGCACGGACAGCAGCGGCTATCGTATGTATGAAGTAAACCCGAACGGTGAAACAATTCCCGTTTCTTCGGAAAAAATTTTGATCAGTGATGTATTTTATGGCTATAGCAGCGCCTATATTTACGGAAATGACGGAGGCTATACGCCCATCATCAAGTGCCCCTCCGGTTCCCTCAGCATACTGGAAGATCTCAATATCAAAAATGGGTGTATTACAACGGACAATAAAGAAATACTCTATGTGGTTGATATAAGTAATCAAAATACGGTCTTGAAAATCAATTTAAAGACTCGCAGGATTTTAGAAACAATGGATATGGGAGTGACGGTCAATGCGCTTTTCGTCAGTCGGAACAGCGGTATCGTTTTCGCATTGACTGACAACGGATTAACAGAAACAGAAAGCCGCCGTCTGATTTCGTGTGATATTCCTCAGACACCGATCGATATGAACGGTACTTATTGTACCGACAGCATTGGAAATGTCTATACTTTTGATGATACTAACGGTTTTATCAGAATAATGACAACAGGATATTCCCACGCACAGACAATGAACGGAACCGTATATGTACAAAACGGAAATGAAATTTTAAAGCTTGATGAGAATGGAAACCCTTTGGCAAAATGTTCATTTGCCAGCAATATTGACGATATGTGCGCCGGTACGAAAAGTATTGCCGTTTTGTGCGGAGGAAGCACAGCGGTCGTTGATGAAAATTCATTTGAACCTTTGCTGTTGGAATCCACACCGGATGAATCTGTTAATCAACCATCAAGCCCGGAAGTCAGCCATACCGATATTTCCGCTCAGCCGAACGAAACAGAAAACAGTACAGCAACAGAAAAATTTGACAATATTTCAAGTGATACCTATTTGATCGAAAACGGTTTTATTAAAAATATTCCTGTCGGAACAACGGCAGCGGTATTCAAGAAAAATATATCCTACGGCAACAATGACATTTTGTTGATCAATCATAACGGACAGCGTGTAACAAGCGGTAAAATAGGAACAGGCTGGACGGTAACATTCAGCGGCGGCAGTCAATCCCAAAGTTTTCTTACCGTTGTCTGCGGTGATCTGACCGGAGAAGGAAACGTCAACAGCCGTGATTATGACGTTATTTCGGACTATCTTGTCAAAAAGTGTACACTTGATGAATTACATATCGGCGCGGCTGACCTCAACACCGACGGAATGATTAGCTGCACCGATGCCCTACTGATTTTAAAGGAGATGCAAAATGAACAATAAAGAAATTTTAGACATCGCGATGGAACAGCGGGTTGCAATAATATGGTATCTATGTTAGAATAACGGTATCAAAATGAATAAGGAGTGTTGAAACAATGAGTAATGTTCTTATCACAGGCGGCACTATCTTCGTCAGCAAATATCTTGCCGAATACTTTGTGAACAAGGGTGATAATGTTTTTGTTTTTAACCGTAACACTCACCCTCAGGTAAACGGCGTCCGTCTTATCCAAGGCGATAAAGGAACTGTTTGTGACAAGTTAAGAAAGTATGATTTTGATTTGGTTCTTGCGGTGAATATTTACACAAAGCAGGAAGCCGAAAATCTTCTGAACTCTCTCGGTGAAGTGAAGGATTTTGTATTCATCAGCTCCAGTGCGGTTTATCCCGAAACCACCGCTTTACCGTTTCAGGAAACCGCTCCGACGGGATATAATTCGATATGGAAAGATTACGGCACCAACAAAGCCGAAGCCGAAAAATATCTTTCGGAAAAGCTTCCCAATGCCTATCTTCTCCGTCCTCCGTATTTCTACGGGAAATATCAGAATCTTTATCGGGAAGGCTTTGTATTTGACTGTGCTTTAAAGGGTATGCCCTTCTATCTTCCGCAGGAAGGTAAAATGAAGCTGCAATTTTACAATGTCCACGACTTATGCCTGTTAATCGATCAGATCATTGCGGTTCAACCAAAACAGCATATTTTCAATGTCGGCAATCGGGAAATCGTTGATATTCATACTTGGGTGGAAATGTGCTATGATATTGTCGGCGCAAAGTTGGACAAGGTTTTTGTTGATCGGTCACACGAACAAAGAAGTTACTTCCCGTTTTATCGTTATGAATATTATCTTGATGTCACTGCTCAGTATGAACTTCTGCCGGATACGATTCCGCTGTATGACGGTTTAAAGGCAGAATTTGAGTGGTACAAGGACAATCAGAACGATGTGATGAAAAAGACGGCATATTTTGAATATATAAACAACATACTGCAAGTAAGGTGAGTGAAATGCAGACCTATCGCAAAGATGAAATGCAGCAAGAATTTTTGGCGATCCAAAATTCATTGCGGAAAAAAATCAACCGCACCGACTGTTTTTGTCTGTCGGAACTGAAAACCGTTGCAGGAGTCGATCTGGCATATTGGAAAACGACGGATGGCAAAGAAGCGGCAGTCTGCTGTATTGTCGTTTTGGATATAGAAACGCACACGATAACGGAAAAGAAACGCTGCTGCGGTACCATTGACGTTCCCTATATGCCCGGTTTTCTTGCTTTCAGGGAATTGCCTTTGATCGAAAAAACGGTCAGACTACTTGAAACCGAGCCAAGTATTTATATGTTTGACGGCAACGGCTATCTTCATTCGCGCAATATGGGCATTGCCACTCACGCTTCCTTTTTTCTGAACAAGCCGACCATAGGCATTGCAAAAACCTATTTCAAGGTCAGAAATACAGATTATCAGGAACCCGAACCAACCACCGGCAGCTATACCGATATTGTGATAGACGGCGATATTTACGGGAGAGTTCTGAGAACTCACGATAATGTCAGACCGATTTTCTTATCTGTCGGAAACAATATATCGCTTGATACTGCTGCAAGGCTTACGCTCGGCTTGACCAATCAAGAAAGTCATATTCCGATTCCCACCAGACTTGCCGACCTTGAAACCCATATTGCCCGAAAAGAATTGTCAGATATGGTATGATAAAAGCTTCTGCCGCACTGAATAAGATCACAGTGCGGCAGAAGCCTTTTTATTAAAGATACAGAAAGAAAAATAACAGATCCTCTAAAATCAATTTGCAATGCTGCTTTCCAAATGTTAAAATATACTCGGCAGGTGATTGGATTGAAGATAACAAATTTTGATCTATGGAAGTTTTTGCAGCAGACCGACCGCCCTATTATTATATACGGTATGGGCAACGGAGCGGACAAAATCATTAAAGAACTGACGCGACTCGGCATTACACCTTACGGAATAATGGCAAGTGATGATTTTGTGCGCGGTCAGTCATTTCACGGCTTTACAGTGAAAAAACTTTCTGATTTCAGGAATACGGACAATATGATCATACTGACTTCTTTCGGAAGTCAGCGTCCCGAAGTGATACAAACAATCATTGACATTTCATTGAAATACACGCTGTTTTCCCCCGATGTTCCCGTTTACGGCGGTTCTGTTTTTAACCGTGAATTTTACGAGAACAATCAAAGGAAACTTGAATCGGTCTATGAACTTCTGGCAGACGATCAATCAAAACAGACATTGGAAAATGTTATCAATTTCAAACTGAGCGGAAATATCAACTATCTCATTCACGTTTTCTCGGAGAAAGACGAGGTATTTCAGCAGATATTACGGTTTGATGAGAAAGAAAGTTTTCTTGACCTCGGTGCATACCGCGGTGATACGATACAGGAATTTTTGTCATATACAAACGGCAAATACCGCCATATTACCGCTCTGGAGCCCGACAGAAAAACATTTGCCAAACTGAAACAATATGCCGGCACAATGCACAACACACAATTATTCAATATGGGAATATGGGATAACGACTGTGAGCTTGCTTTTGATGCTTCACTCGGACGCGGTTCATCTGTCAAAAGCGGCGGCAGTCAGCCGCTTGCGGTGACAAAAATTGACACCCTGTATCGACGCAGGACATTGACTTATCTGAAAGCAGATGTTGAAGGTGCGGAACGCAGGGCGCTGTTAGGCGGCGCTCTGACTTTAAAGCGCGACAAACCGAAAATTAATCTTGCTGTTTATCATCGGAGTGAGGATTTATTTGAACTTCCTCTTTTACTGCACGAGATCAACCCCGAATATCGGCTCTATCTTCGTCAGCACCCTCATATTCCTGCTTGGGATCTGAACCTTTATGCCGTATGACAAACATCACCGACAGAATCAAAAATGATCCTGTCAGTGATGTTTTTATTTGAGCAATATTACTCTATGTGAGAAAAACGCGGTATGCACTTGCCGTCAACTTCTACCATCTGATAGAACATCGATGCAGGTCTTGCCCATATATGACCTTCACCGAAAAGTTCCTTGTAGATAACCAGATCTTCCATTGTTTCGCTCTGCTTTGCAATACAGATAAACTCATATTCGCCGCCCTTGAAATGACGGTATTTTCCCGGTGTTCCTCTGTCCGGAAGCTGCAAAGCTTCTTCCTGTGGCTGTTCGGGTTCTGTAATCGTTTTGGTTGATTCTGCCGGTTCTGTGCTCTCGGCAGCTTCCTCTTTCTTTTCAATGGGTTTTGCTTCGTCAATGCCGCCCGAAATCAGCTCCTGCGGACGCTCGCCGTTCGTCAGAACAAGCACTCTTGTACCGTGTGCGGGAATATCAATATTGGCATAGTTGCCGTTCACATCAAATTCCTGATAGCCGTTCATCACGTCAAACAGCTTTGAGCCGCCGTCGGTATTGAATCCGATATTGAAATTGTTTCCGGTAAGGTTCAGCGCGATATAAACTGTTTCATCTTCAAACTTGCGCTTGAAGATCAACTGTTCGTTACGAATCACAACATTGTCAAAGCTGCCATATTTCAGCGCCTTGAAAGTTCTTCTCACTGCACCCAGTTTGCATACGTGACGATACAGGTCGTTATCCACAATATCCTCCACATTGATACACGGACGAAGCGGATAATCATAATCAACATTGTTTTTCTGTCCTGCAATGCCCCATTCCGAACCATAGTAAACGGACGGTACACCGGGCATAAAATATGCCGTGGAGAAGCAGTTTTTAATATTCTCAAATTCTTTTATCGTGCTTCCGATACGGTTAACATCGTGGTTGTCAACAAAGTTATAGGTATAAACATTGCGGTATATGCCGCCGTTGCCGAACTGACGATTCAGAGAATGGGCAATTTCAAAATAGTTATGGTCGTTATGGGATGAATAAATACCCTTGTAACATTCATAGTTAGTGCAGGAATCAAGCACATCGGGATTGGCGATCCTGTTATAATCTCCGTGGATGATCTCGCCCATCAGCCAGAAGTCCGGATCGATACCCTTTACAAAATGCTTCAGCTCTTTCAGAAAATCAAGATCCATACAATATGCCACATCAAGGCGAAGTCCGTCAATTTTAAACTTCTCCTTCCACATTGCCACAGCATCAAAAATATGCTTTTTCACATCGGGATGACGCAGATTCAGTTTCACAAGGTCGTAGTTTCCTTCCCAGCCCTCGTACCAAAAGCCGTCGTTATAGCCGCTGTTGCCGCCGAAGTCGATACGCTGGAACCACGAGCAGTACGGAGAACCCTCTCTCTTTTCCTGCACATCCTTAAATGCCCAGAATCCGCGTCCCACGTGATTAAACACGCCGTCCAGAACCACTTGGATGCCGTTTTCGTGCAGCGCATCGCAAATCTTGGCAAAGCTCTCATTGTCACCAAGACGGTTATCGATATGGTAGTAATCGTTCGTGTCATAGCCGTGAGTGGTTGACATAAACACCGGTCCGAAATAAACCGCATTGACATTCATTTCTTTCAGGTGCGGAATAAAGTCGATCACCTTATCCAGTCGATATACTGTTTCTCCGTCATTAATACGGGGCGCTCCGCAGAAACCTAGCGGATAAATATGATAAAAAACAGATTCGTTAACCCAATACATAACATTCTATCCTTTCCTGTTTGGAATTTTGTAATCGGTTATGATTTTCAACCGCAAAATAATAATAGCACATTTCTACATAAATTGCAATAGTAAATTAAAATTTTTATAAATTTTAACGTATCAAATATGAATATATTACGAATTTATCATTTACCAACGATAATCACTAATTTTTACTTGTAAAAAGCATTATTTTATAGTATGATTATAGTGGGTAGAATTAAATCAAAAAGGGAGAGATATTTATGCGAAAAACGAAAATTATCTGTACGCTCGGTCCTGCGACTGATGACGAAAATGTTCTCCGTGAGCTGATGCTCAACGGTATGAATGTTGCCCGACTCAATATGTCGCACCAAACACACGAGGTACATAAAGTCAGAATCGATACAATTAAAAGATTGCGTAAAGAATTGAATCTGCCTATCGCCATTCTTTTGGACACAAAAGGACCTGAGATCCGCACAGGCGATTTTGCCGAAAAAGTATTCTTAAAGGCAGGTCAGGAATTTACGCTGACAACAGAAGAATGTGTTGGTGACAGCACTAAATGCTCAATTACATTTGACGGACTTCCCAAAGATGTCAGTGCCGGCACCAGAATTCTCATTGATGACGGTCTTATCGAGCTGAAAGTTACCGGAAAGACCGAAACGGACATTTACTGTACGGTCATCAACGGCGGTCCCGTTTCCTCTCATAAGGGCATTAATGTTCCCGATGTTTTTCTGTCGCTTCCGTTTTTGAGCGAACAGGACAAGCTTGACCTTAAATTCGGTGTGGAACAGGATGTTGACTTTATCGCCGCTTCGTTCACACGCAACGCAAATGATATTAACGAAATGAATGCCGAACTGGAAAAATACGGAGGAAACAATATTCGCATTATTGCGAAAATTGAAAATAAGGACGGCGTTGAAAATATTGATGAGATCCTGCGGGTTGCTGACGGTATAATGGTCGCACGAGGCGACCTCGGTGTTGAGATCCCGATTGCCGAAGTTCCGATCATCCAGAAAAAGCTTATCAAGAAAACCAGAAATTCGGATAAGCCTGTTATTACTGCCACACAGATGTTGGATTCTATGATCAAGAATCCCCGTCCGACAAGAGCCGAAACGACTGACGTTGCCAATGCGATTTACGATGGCACCAGCGTCATTATGCTTTCGGGCGAAACCGCCGCAGGTGCGTTCCCTGTTGAAGCTGTTAAAACAATGGCAAATATTGCGGAAATCACCGAAAACCATATCAACTATATTGATCGCTTCAACAAGCTTGACATACACGAACGCCCCGACGTAACTTCGGCTATTTCTCACGCAACCTGTACCACAGCGCACGACCTCGGTGCGGCGGCTGTCATCACGGTTTCAAAATCGGGTATGACCTCAAGAATGCTTTCAAAGTATCGTCCGAACTGTCCTATCATCAGCGGTACGCCAAGCGAAAAAGTATGGCGTCAGACCAATATGTCGTGGGGTGTTGTTCCGATTATGATTGAGGAAAAGGACAACACAGATGATCTCATCGACCACGTAATTGATGTTGCACAGCAGCATAAGCTTTTGAAAAACGGCGATCTTGTGGTTATCACGGCAGGCGTTCCGCTGGGTATTTCGGGTACTACCAACCTGATGAAAGTTCACCTTGTCGGTAACATTCTTGTCAGCGGCAAAACGATTGTCAACAATCTTTCGGGACACGGTCATCTGCTTGTATGCCAGAATGACGAAGAAGCGCTTGAAAACTTCAAAGAGGGCGAAATTCTTGTTATCAAGGAAACCAACAACTCCCTCCTTCCGATTATGAAGAAAGCAGCAGGCATTATTACCGAGGTTGACGGCATTGAATCCCACGCTGCCATCGTAGGACTGGCACTGAACAAACCCGTTATTGTCGGTGCAAAGAATGCAACGCTGATTCTCAAAACAGGCACCAACTGCAATATTTACGCAGGAAAGAGCGTTGTCACCACATCTACCACAAAAATATAACACTTTCCCTCACCTCCGCATATACTGTAATGCGGAGGTGATTTTTTGGACTATGCAGAGTTGACCTCACTTATCACGGCACTGGCAAACGTCATTGCACAGAACACCTCTGAAGAACAGCTTGAAATTCTTGCAGTCGTTTTCACACAGCTTGGCGACACTCTTACCACCATTTTAACGTTAAAGCAGCGCTAACCGCTTGTATTTTACTATAATGACAATTTTGTGCAAAAATCCTTTCTGATATTTGTAACAAATAACAATTGCCAAAATGAAATTTATGTGTTAGAATAATTAACGTCATATCCGGGTGTAGCGCAGATTGGTAGCGCGCTTGAATGGGGTTCAAGAGGCCGCAGGTTCAACTCCTGTCACTCGGACCATAAAAACAAAGAGGTTTATTTGTTCGTAGATAGCTAACACTTGTCGATAAACTTCTTT